>CAIRXZ010000061.1 GCA_903882645.1 uncultured Acidobacteriia bacterium
AAACTTATGGCCGCCGGAAGCACGATGGTCTTCTACACCATGGGCGTGGACTATCCGCCTCTGTTCGCTCAGTTGAAGCGTTTCTACCCGGCCGACACGCCGGTGGCGGTGGTGAGCGATGCGGGCGATCCGAACCAGCAGAAGGTGTTGCGCAGCACGGTCGGCCGGTTTCTCGACGAGGTGGACTACCGGAGCCTGCCCCACAACCGGCACATGCTGTTCGTGGGCAAGTTCCTGAAGGCGGGCCAGGCCAGGAAGGACTTCCTCGTCCCGCGTGCGCCCGCGGCCGAGAGCTCCCTGAAGGAGTAGATCCGACGCCGCGGCCCGAACTCGAATTCGAGGGCGAACTACTCCACCACCAGGTTGTAAGCGCGCAAGCCCAGGGGAGTTCTTTGCGCAGCCGCTCGAGTAGATGTGACTTGCATGTATAGCAATAAAGCTGTTATCCTGCGGCTCGGGAGCGAAACACGAGATGTCCCGCCGCGCTTGCGCCCGTCACGGGGAAGGACACCCCTGCACGTGCGCACTGGGTAATCTGTACCGGTTCGTCGAACCAGTGGCGCTGTTTCTGCTGAAGAAAAAACCCCGCTCCTATGGATACGAACTTGCCAAGGACCTGCGTGAATACGCCTTGACCGACGCCGAAATTGAAGTCGCGGCCTTGTACAAGACGCTGAGGTGGCTTGAGGAGAATGGCTGTGCGACCTCGGAGTGGGACGTGGAAGGCGGCGGACCCGCCCGACGGGTGTACGCGCTGACGGCCCGGGGAGAAAAGCACCTCCAGGAGTGGATCACGGTCCTGGACCATATGTGCAAATCGATGAAGACGCTCACCAAAGAGGCTCGCGCCGCTATGGCGCGGGAGGCCGGGATTCCATGATGCCGAGGATCGGCGCGGGCGTTTCAGGGCCTCTTTGCGCGCGGTCCCGGCCCGTTTGCGTGGTTTCGCCGGCGGATCAAGAGGGTTACGCGGGATGAGATGGCGTTGCAGGACCGGGATCGATTATGTGATCTCCGCCCTCAACACGGATGTGTTGCGGGAGATCTACATGGCTGAAGAGTGCATCTGGCGGGCCGATTCCGTGGCGCAGGCGCACTCCCGGTTCCGGCGGCAGATCGCCCTCTGCGCGGCGGCGGCTCTGTCCAACGCGGCTGCGCTGGCAGCCGAGATGCTCTCGCTCGGCGGGGTCCCGCCCGCGGGCAGGCCAGGACCGCGCGTGAGAACGTATGACGCCGCCTCGATCGAGGAGTGCCTGATCCAGGCGCAGTCCCTGCTGGCGCATTACCAGAAACGTCTGGCAATGGCCGAGCGGCTCGGGCTTTCGCGGCTGCGTGAAGTATTTCGGGAAATCGTCAAGAGCAAGAGAGCGCACGTCTTGCATGCGGCTGTCACGGCCGCCGCGGGCGCGCGGCCAAGGCAATTGAGTTAACGAACAAATAGGGAGAAAGACGCAAATGAGAATCGCACTACCCACGGACGACGGCATGTCGGTTTCCCCGCACTTCGGGCGAAGCGCCGGTTTCCTGGTTTTTGACATTGAGGATGGGCAGATCAAAAAGCGGGAGATGATAAGGAACCCGTCGTGCCACCCTCACGAAGATGGCGCCTGCGGCCACGCCTCCGGCGGGAGTGAACCGTCCCACAGTCACTCCGGCATTCTCTCGGCGTTGGCCGGATGCAGCGTCGTCATCTGCGCGGGCATGGGCTGGCGAGCTGCGGAGGCGCTCAAGTCCGCCGGAGTCGCCGAGGTTGTGGTTACGGCGCCCGGTCTGGCGGAAGAGGCCGTGGGCGCCTTCCTGGCGGGCACATTGGCGGCGTCGAACCAGGCCTTTTGCCGTTGCGGTCACTGAGGCGGCGTTGGGACGCCGGCGCGTGTGCCCCAAGCAATGGCCTGCGCGCGGAGAGAGACTTGCCGATGAATCCGCCCACGCACACGATCAACCGCTATCCCGCCGATTTGCCGGCCACGCCGCTTGTCCCTATCCAGTTGTCCGGCGAGGAACCGGTCATCTGGTGCAAGCTCGAGTTTCTCAATCCCAGCGGATCGACCAAGGATCGGATCGCGCGCTACATCCTCGGAAACGCCTTCCGTTGCGGCCTGGTGAAGCCCGGCGGCGCGGTGATAGAGGCATCCAGCGGATCGACCAGCATCGCCATGGCGCTGGTCTGCGCCCAGCTCGGCCTCAAGTTCACCGCGGTGCTTCCGGAGGGCGTCAGCAACGAGAGGGTGTTGATGATCCGCGCCTATGGCGGAACTGTCCACTTCGCCCCCGGGGACGCCGGGATTCTGGGCTGCATCGCCGAATCGCAAGTCTTGGCGCGGGAAAGCGGGGCGTTCCTGCCGCGACAGTTTTCAAACCCGGAGAACGCGGAGGCGCACGAGTTCGGGACGGCACGCGAAATCATGGAACAGATTCCAGGACGCGTGGCCGATGCCGTCGTCAGCGGCGTCGGCACCGGAGGGACGCTCGTCGGCCTTATGCGAGGCTGTGGCGCCGGGGGCCGCGCGCCGCGCGCGTTTCTGGCGCGCCCGGTTGACCTCACCAGGAGCCGGGAACAGGAGTGTTGCAGTTTTAGCTGCCGCATACCTGGCGTGCTGGAATGCGTATCCGCGCTGTTCCGGGAATCCGAGCATCCGGACGTCGCGGCGATCGAAGTGCCGGACGGGGAGGCGCTGGAGACTACGCGCGAGCTCATCAGGCTGGGCTTTCCGGCCGGACCGAGTTCCGGGTTGAACTACCGGGCGGCTATGCTTGCCGCCCGCCGCGTCCGGCCGGCTCAGATCGTGACGGTTCTCCCCGACCGGATGGAGAGGTACTTCTCCTCGGAGCTGTTCCAGCCTTTTGCGGGCGCCGGCGCGCGCTGAGGAAAGTCGGCAGTTCGCCGCTCGCGCGGGCGGTTCACAGCTTCCGGGCCAGGAGCCGCACGATCCGGACTTTGTGATTCAGGCGGGCGTCGGGCGTCTGCTGCCACTCGGCAATTCCGGTTGTGTCCTCGTAGAACACGATTTGCAGGTCCGACCAAGCCTTGGCTAACGCGTTCGCTTTGTCCATTTCCGTTTCCGGCCAACCGGGATCGGGATCGGTGAGCGACCGGAAAGGCCGGTCGATCAGCACGAAGCCGCCGGGCTTCAGCGCCGCCCGGATGCGCGCTACAAACCCGGGATCGACCAGCGGCGCACCCACGTAAATGAGACAGATGAGGTCCCAGCGCGCCGCGCCGTAGTCGAAATCCTCAAAACGCGCCTTAAGGGTGGTGATGGTCACGCCGGCTTTGGCGGCGTTTGCGTTGGCCACTTTCATGCCATCCTCGGCGAGATCGAAGCCCGTGACGTCCCAGCCCTTGGCGGCGAGGTAAACGGCATTGCGGCCCTGTCCCATCCCCACGTCCAAAGCCTTCCCGGGTTTCAGGTTCTTGAGCGTGGAAACCAGAAACGCAGTGGGCTCGGTGGTGAAGCGGACCTGGTTCGGGTCGCGGTACGCCTGGTCGAACGTGAGCGCATCCATCTGTTCCCGGTATTCGAGTTTCTGCTCGTACAGCTTGGGAATCAGCGCGATCCGCTCGTCGGCCTGCGCGGCGGTCAGGCCGCTTTCGAGGAGCCTGGCGCGGTAGCCGGCGATCGCCAACCCGCCCGTCTGGGTCTTGGCCCAGTCCATGAACTCACGCCAGATCTTGTCGCTATCGATGCCTTGGGCGATGGCCAGGGACGAAAGCAGCACAGCAACCAGGGCGTGTCGTATTCGGGTCATGACAATGGCGACTCCTCCTGCAAGGGTAACGCGGATCAAGCGCGGGCGAGAGCGTGCGCGCGGGCCGGCAGCCAAGCCGGCAGGCGCGGGCGAAACGGGACTGTCCCGCGGTCTTCCGCTGAAGGCCCTGGAGAAGGGCTGCCGCCGCCAGTTCCTCCGCGCGCAGGATCTTGGACTATGACGAGCGGCCGCTCCATGGAACGCCGGTCCGGACACCGCCGGTCCGGACGTGGCCCTACTGCTTCTCCGGCTTCATCACGGCCACGCAGCCCAGGTTGCGGTAGAGCTGGTTGTGGTCCAGGCCGAAGCCCACCACGAAACGGTCGGGAATCTCGAAGCAGCGGTACTTCACGGGGGACTGAACGATGCGGCGCGAGTGGCGGTCGAGGAACGTACACACCGCCAGCGAGTTGGGCGCTCGGCTGGCCAGCGTTTGCAGGAGGTAGCGCAGGGTGAAGCCGGTATCGACAATGTCCTCCACCAGCAGGACGTCTTCGCCCTCGATGCCTTCATCCAGGTCCTTGGCGATGCGCACCACGCCGGGCGAGCCGCTGCGGTCGGAAAAGCTGGAGATGGCCAGAAAGTCGATTTTCAGCGGAACCTCGATGTGGCGCGCCAGGGCCGTCAGAAAGAACACCGATCCCTTCAAGACGCCGACCAGTTTCACCGTCTTGCCGGCGTAATCCCGCGAGATGTCGGCCGCCACTTCGCGGATGCGCGCCTCGATCTGCTCCTCGGTGAAGAGGATCCGCTCAACGCCGGGAATGGCGGTTGGGCTCACGCGCGCACCTGCCCGGCCAAGCCGTACTTGAAGATCAGGTTCTCGAAATCCTTCTGATAGAACACCTGGATGTTGACGCGGGGATAGAGTTCCCGCAGCAGCCGCACCTTGCGGTTCTTCTTGGTCACGAGCGACTGTTTCATGGTGGTGAGTTCCACGTAGAGGTCGAATTCCGGGAGATAGAAATCGGGAGTGAAAGCTTCGAGGACGCTGCCGTCCGGATCGTACTGGATCGGGAAGCTGCGCGGCTCGTACTCCCAGGCGATGCGGTAGAAGTCCAGCAGGTTGGCGAACATCTCCTCGCTTTGGTGGGCGAAGATCTTCTTGCGCAGCGTCACTTTGCCGGGAGGGACAATGCCATGGCGCGCCAGCTTGAGGCGCATCTGAAACTGAAGCTGCGCCTCGGCGGCGGGAGAGAGGAGGCCGCGCTCGGCAAGGCCCGCGCAGCGCGCGGCGGTTTCGATCAACTCGGCCATCTGCTCGGAGCCGAGCGACTCGGAGCTGAGCACCAGGTCGAAGAGATCCGCGGTCGCCCTGGCCTTCCCGAACTTGGCTTTCCGGTCCGCGCGGTCCGCCGCTTCCAGTTCCAGCAACAGCTTCCGCGCGGCGGGCCGCTCCAGGCGGTTATCGAGCATGAGGTTGCCGATGCGGACGCTCTCCGGCGCCACCACGTGAACGCGCAGCATGCCGGGAAAGTGACGGGCCTGCAATTCGCCGCCGGCCGCGCAGTAGACGATATGATGCTCGGTGGCAAGGCGCGCCAGGATGGAAGTGACCAGGCTGGAATAGGCTTTATCGGGCGCCGGCTCGCTCGAGCCAAACTCCTCGCCGGCGAGGTCCCGGATGCGCGCTTGCGTCAGCAGCTCGAAGCCCAGCCGCTGCGCGGCGAACCGCGCCACTTCCTCGAAACGGCATCCCGGATGGCCCGAAACGGCGATCAACGCCATGTGTTCATGGTAGCGCCGGTGTTCTACGCGGCTTGCGCGGCGACGCGCTCCGCGGCCGGCGCCTTCCGGCTCAGCCAGGCATGCAGGCCGAACAACGCGGCCGAATACAGCAGGTCCGCGGCCAGAGTGCGGCCGTAGAAGGGAATCGCAGCCACGTAGCAACTCGCCAAGCCAGGAAGCGTGTGGGCATAGGTGGTCGGAAAGTTCAGCCAGACTCCGAGGTTGGTGATCGCGAAGAACTGCAGGCTGCCTACGCCGACGGCCGCGCCGATGCGCAGCGGGTTCCCGGTGGAGCGCAAGAAGCGGGCGCCGATCCAGACGTTGACGAGGAAGCCGGCGTACACGAACGGCGTGGCGAACGAGTAGCCGCCCACCAGCGGATCCGTCACGGCCATCAGGGCCAGCGGCAACAAGTAGGCCTTCCAGCCGCGCAGGCGCGCGCCCGCAAACAGGCTCATGCCGCCCACCGGCGTGAAGTTGGGCGCATGCGGCATCAGGCGCGCCAGAGCTCCGAGGATTGTCAGGCCCACACCCAGCGGCCTGGCCGTATTCTTCTGCATCGCTTTCTCCTTACACTATTATCCATCAGCCAGCCCGGAAGCGGACTGGTTCGGTTCCCACAAAGTTTCCGGCGCTCGGGCGGCATGGCTTGCCCAGCGGCTCCAGACGAAAAACGCGTCGCTCAACCGGTTCAGATAGCGCACGGCCTCGGGCGGGACGCTTTCGGCGCGCGCCAGCGCCACGCACGCGCGCTCGGCGCGGCGGCAGACCGCGCGGCAGACGTGCAGCTCGGCGTTCAGGCGGCTGCCGCCCGGCAGCGCGAACGAGCGTAGCGGGAGCAGGCCCTCGTTCATAGCGTCGATTTCCTTTTCGAGCCGCGCCACCTCGGCATCGGTGATGCGGGCCTGCTTGGGACGAACGTCTTCCGGCAGCGTCGCAAGGATCGATCCCAGGTTGAACAACTCGTGCTGCACGCGCAGCAGAATCGGCGCCAGGGGGGCGATCGGCGGCTGCCGCTCCATCATTTCCGCCAGCGAAGCGCGGGCCGCGCCGAGAAAGCAGTTCAGCTCGTCCACCGAGCCATAAGCTTCGATGCGCGCGTGGTCCTTCGGCACGGGCTGGCCGCCCGCCAGGCTGGTTTCGCCCCGGTCGCCGCGGCGCGTGTACACGCGATGGATGGCGACGCGCGGCGCGTCGAATGGGTGTTCGCTCATTGGATCACCTCGGTTTGAACAACGCCCACTTCATGCCCGCCACGAAGTTCAGCCGCGGCGAAGGATAGCCAAACACTTCCTCATAGCGCCGGTTGAGGGCGTTGCGCAGGTTGCCGTAGGCCGTCACGCCGCGGCCCAGCGCGTAGTTCAGACCGATTCCCACGTCGGCGTAGCCGGGGTTGCGAAACAGGCCGCCCGTGGCGCCGTAGGTGGGCTCCACATCGAGAACCGAGCCGCGAAAGACGCCGGACACGTTGATAGAGGCTTTGCCGCGGCGAATCGAAGCCGTAACGGCGCCGGAGTTGGCGGGCCGGCGAATCAGCTCCTGTCCCACTTGGAACGGAGGCTGCGCCAGACCCGGAGCGCCGTTCAACGCGAGGATCTCCGTCTTGAGCAGCGTGTAGGAGCCTTCCACGAAGATCCAGCTTGCCGGCCGCAGCCGCGCCGAGAACTCCGCGCCCTGGGCCAGCGAGTTCGCCAGATTGCCGGACTGGAAATGGCTCAGGCGCGTGAGCGAGCCGCCCAGGATCACGATCTGGTCGCGGTAGCGGTTGCGGAACCAGGTTGCGTCGAGCGCCAGCCAATCGTGGAAAAGCCTTCGCTCGACGCCCGCATCCGCGCCGAGGGTGCGTTCCGGCTTGAGCGCCGGATTGTCGGTGTAAGCCAAGTCGAACCCGCCGGGCGGCCGGATGCCGGTTCCGAACGAAGCGTGAAAGCGTGTGCGCCCAAGGACGTAAGCGCCGGCCAGCTTGGGGTTCGCGCTGGAAATGGTCTGGGCCGGGAAGTACGGCCGCGAATAGCCGTCGGACGGGATGGCGGCGGTGCGCAGAAACTCAACGCGCACGCCCGCGTTCAAGAAGAAGCGTCCGCCGAACTCGAACCGGTTCTCGAGGTAGACGGCTTCATCGCGCCTGCGAACCGGGAAGGCGTCGTAACTGGCGTCCGTGATGTAAGAGTTCGTGACCTGCTCGGTTCCGCCGCTCGCGCCGAAAGCCGCCGTGTAATATCGCGTCACCCTCACAATGGCACGCGCCTCGAACTGCGCGCGGAGGTCCTTGTTGAAGGAGAAGCCGTAGGGGCTGATGAAGCCGTTGTTGTTCAGAAAGAACGCTCCGAACAACTCCAGGCGCACGCGGCTCGAAAGGCCGGCCTGGTAGTGCGCCGAGTAGTCCGAGAAGTTGTTCTTGTTGCGGCTGATCGTGTCGATGCCGGTAAAGTCGCGCAACGGGTCCGATCCGTAGGGGCCGGGCACGCCGTTCTCGCTGGAATCGAAATCGGCGTGCAGCGAGAACGACTGCCCTCCCCAGCGCCGGATGGCGTTGAGCATGAGGTCCTGATTGCGGTAGTCGCTGTTGGCGACGGGCCCATCGGTATTCAGTTGGGACGCCGACGCCGCAATGCCGAATCCGGCCAGCGTGCCGCCGCCCGAAACGCCGAAGCGGCGCTCGCGGTACGTGCCGCCTTCGGCCGCGGCGTCCAGATTCGCCGGCGACTCCGCATCGCGCGTCACGAAATTGACGACCCCGCTAATGGCATAAGATCCATAGATCGCCGACTGCGGGCCGCGGACCACCTCGACGCGATCCAGCTCCTGGCTGGGGATATGCGAGAAATCGAAATCGCCGCCGAATGCGTTCACGGGGACGCCATCGATTTCGACGAGGTTGTATTTCGGGTCGCCGCCGCGGATGTAAAGCCCCGAGAGACCGCCGGCGGGTCCGGTCTGGCTGAAGGTCAGACCGGGGGCCGCGCGGAGCAGATCGATGGCCATCGGTTCATCGCGCTGCTCGATCTCCTCGCGCGGAATGATGGTTACGCTGCCTCCCTGGCGGCTGGCTTCCGCGTCGATGGCGGAACCGGCCACCCGAACCGAATCCACGACCGGGGCGAGATCCAGACGCACCGTGAGCGCGGGACCGGCATCTTCGGCGGCGATCGACTTGGCGGCGAAGCCGGGGGCGGTGACGACCAGCCGGGATCCCTCCGGCAACGAGCACGTGAATGCGCCATCCGGCGACGGGAAACTCCGAACCACCCCGAGCGGCGTCACGACCGACACCCGCGCTCCGGCGACGCGCGCGCCGGACGGATCGACGATGTCGCCGCGGACAATCTTCACCCCGGCGGCGGCCAGACAAATGGAAATGGAACACGAAAAGAAGACGAGCGGCCCGAGGACGTATCTATGCATTCCAAGCTCCTCCCACGAGAGCTGAACCAATCGAATCCCGCTGGCCGGTCTCCTGACTTGCGCATCATGGGAGCGGCCGGCCTTCCCATCCCGTCGCCGGAACAGTGGCTCGCTTTGGCCGATCCTCCGCGCTTACAGTGGCGGGGCCGTGCTGGACTTTCACCAGCTTCCCAAACGCCAGCGGAAAATCTGAACTTCCATCCGAGTGTACACTAAATCTGGAGACCGATGCGGAACCTTGTTGCCTTTGTGGGGCGGGCCTCCTGGCCTGCCTTTTCAAACCTTCCTGCGCGGCTTGCTCTTGCGGCGGCAATGCTGTGGCTCCCCGGGCCAGGCCTTGCGCGGGACATGCCGCCCGACAAGAAAGGCTCCCAGGCGGCCTGTCAGCGGGGTCTGCGCGCCGACGCCGCGGGGCGGCGCGACGAGGCCATCGCCGCATACACGGCGGCGATCGCGGCCGATGGCGGGAATGCGGCGGCGTGGATCGCCCGCGGTAAGGACTATCTTGCCGCGGGCGAGCGCGCCAAAGCTCAGGCCGATATCGAGCAGGCCGTCAAAGTGCAGCCGGGCAATGCCGAGACATATGCCGCGCGCGCGGATTTCTATCTTGCGGCCGGCGAGCCCGCGCGCGCGGTTCACGATTACGACACGGCCGTCGCCATGAAGCTGGAGCGCGCCGGTATCTACACCGGACGGGGCGAGGCCTATCTGGCGGCGGGAAAGTACGATCAAGCTGTCGCCGATTTCAACCAGGCGCTGAAGCTGCGGCCCGCCGGCGCGGAGCCGTACAAGGGGCGTGGCATGGCCTTTGCGGCGCTGGGCCGGTCCGGCCAGGCGATAGCCGATATCGATCTCTACCTCGCCCGCCGCCCGGATGATGGCGAGGCCTTCGTGGAGCGGGCTCTGGCCCGCGTGCGCGCCGGCGACTATCCCCGCGCGCTCGAAGATCTCGACGCCGCGTTGAAGGTGAACGGGAGCGACTTGCGCGCGTTGCGCGCGCGGGGGGCGGTGCGCGAGCGGATGGGGCAACTCGAGGCCGCCATCGCCGATTACAGCGCGGCGATCCAGCGCGAGCCCGGCGACTCCCGCCTGTACCTGGCGCGCGGCGGCGCGTACGCCCTCATGAGGCGGTACCCGGAGTCGCTCGCGGATCGCGACCGCGCCGTGCGGCTCGAACCCCGGAATGCCGCCGCCTACGCCGCGCGCGCCGAGTCGTACCGGCTGCTCGGAGAGAACGACGAGACGCTGACGGACCTCTCCTCCGCCATCGCCCTCGATCCCGGGTCCGCCGCGGCGTGGGAAGCGCGCGGCGGCGAGTATTTCGCGATCGGCAACTATCGAGGGGCGCTCTCCGATTTGAATCGGGCGGCGCAGCTCGACCCGGCCGCCGTCAGGGCGCGGGCTCTGGCCGCCGAAGCGCAGTCCAAGCTGGATGACGCCGCAAGGCAGGAGGAGACTCGGGCGCGGGAAGCCGCGCGGCAGCGGCAGGCGCCGCCGGAAACCCAGCCGGCCGCGCCGCCTCCGCTGACGGTCGCGCAGGTTGCCGTCCCGGCCAGCGAACCCGCGGCGGCAGAGGCGGCGAAAAACCCCGCGCCGCCCGCCCCCGCCGCCCTCTCTCCGCCGCTCTCCGCGGCCGATTACCAGACGCGCGGCCGGAGCATGCTCCAGCAGGGGCGCCTCGACGAGGCCGTCCAGGACCTCACGCAAGCGCTGAAGCTGGACCCGGCCGCGCCGCAGGCGTACAACGCGCGCGGTTACGCGTATTTGAGGCTCAAGAACTACGTGGCCGCAATCGCCGATTTCGACGAGGCCATCAAGCTGAACCCCCGTTACATAAACGCCTACGCCAACCGCGCCGCGGCCCGCCGCGCCGCCGGGGACAAACAGGGCGCGGCCGCAGACGACGCGAAAGCGCTGGAGCTGGCGGCGCCCTCAACTCCGCCCAGGCAGTAGGGCCTTCTCACCGGTCCGGCACGACCGGTATATCGCGTCCACAACCTCCAACGCCCGGTAGCCTTCCTCGCCGGAGACCAGCGGTTTGCGGCCTTGGACGATGGCTTCTCCGAAATCGCGGAACTGGCGCTCGAAAGGCTCGAGGGGGATCGCCATCGGGTCGGACGACCCGGACGCGGCGGGTTGCCCCACCGGCGCGGGCTCGCCGGAATCGTTCTCCACGTCCCACACGGTGAGCTTGTCGCCGGAAATCACCGCCGTACCCTTTACGCCGTGGAACTCCGTGCGCTCGGTATAACCGGGCCAGATCGCGGTGGAGGCTTGGATCACGCCCGTGGCGCCGCTCGCGTAGCGCAGGACGGCGCTCACCACGTCCTCCGACTCGATCCTGTGGCGCGCGCCCAATTGCCACACGCCGTACGCCTCGGTCACGGGACCGGCCAGCCAGCGCAGGATATCGACCTGGTGAATCGCCTGGTTGATGAGCGCGCCGCCGCCTTCCGTCCGCCAGCTTCCCTTGATCGGCCGCGCGTAGTATGCGGGCGGACGGTACCACTTCACGTAACAATCGCACTGAAGCAGTTTGCCCAGACGCCCGGCCGCGAAAGCCCGCGCCAGGAAGAGGCTGGCGTCGTCGAAGCGGTGCTGGCTTACCACGCCCAGAAGGATCCCCGCCCGGCGCGCGATCTCGATCATCCGGCGCGCCGTCTCCAGGTTGGTCGCGATCGGTTTCTGCACCTGTACGTGCTTCCCGGTTTCCGCGCAGATTTCGAGCGGCGCGAGGCGGAAGTCGGGGAAGGTGCAGACATCCACGTAGTCCACCTGCGGGTGGCGGCACACCTCCTGGTAGGTATGCACGAACTCCGCCCCGTGCCGCTCGGCGAAACGGCGCCCGGCCTCTTCGTCGATGTCCGTGCACACCCTCAGGCGAAACCCGATATTGCGGTATGCGCGGGCGTGCATGTTCGAAATCGCTCCCGTGCCGATCATTCCGACGTTCATCAACGACCATTTTAGGCCACCGCTAGGCCGGCGCGCCGCGCGCGCGCGTTCCCAGGTACAATGGGGTACCAGAATGAAGCGTTTTCTCCCGATCCTCGCGGCGGCTTTGACCGCCCTCACGCTGACCACGTGCAAACGCGCCGCGCCCGCGGGCGCGGCGGCCGAGGTGAATGGACACGCCATCACGGAAGCCGAGCTCGAGAAGGTCTATCAGACCCAGTTCTCCCAGCCGGTCGAAGGCTCCAACGAAGATTCGGTCAATTCGCAGAAGCTCGACTTGCTGGGCAGCCTGATCACCAACGAGATCATGTTGCAGAAGGCGGAGAAGATGGGGCTGACCGCGGTGGATGCCGACGTCGAAGGCGAGCTCGCCAAGATGAAGGCGCCCTACACCGAGGAGGAATTCCAGAAGCAGCTCGCCGAGCGCAAGCTGGACGTCAACGACCTGAAGGCGCAGATGCGCCGTCAACTCACGGTGGACAAGCTCGTCAACAAGGAAATCACCTCGAAGATAACCATCACCGACGCGGAAGTAGCCAACTACTACAACGTCAACAAGGCCACCTTCAACCTGGCCGAACCGACGATCCACATGGCGCAGATCCTGGTGACTCCGGCCCCCGATCCGGAGGTCCGCAATCTGAAGAACAGCAAGGCCCAGAACGAGGGCGAAGCCAGGACCAAGATCCAGGACCTCTTCGCCCGCCTGAATGGCGGCGAAGATTTCAGCATGCTGGCGCAGAACTACTCGGAGGACCCCAAGTCGGCCGCCAACGGCGGCGATCTGGGTTTCGTGCCCGAATCGGCTCTGGAAAAGGCCAGTCCCGAGCTCCGCAAGCTGGTGACGTCGCTGCAGCCCGGCGCGATCTCCGCGCCGGTCAAGACGGACGAAGGCTATCGCATCTTCAAGGTGATTTCCAAGGAGCCCGCCGGACAGCGCTCCCTGGACGACCCGCGCGTTCTGACCAGCATCCGCGAGACCCTCCGCAACAGCAAAGACCAACTCCTGCGCGCGGCTTACTACGAGGTGGAGCGCAACAATTCCAAAGTGGTGAACTATCTGGCCCAGAGAATCGTCTCCAACGCCGGAAAGCGGTAGGAATTAGGAGATTAGGAGTCCGGCGCCGACCGCTTCGGCGGTCAACATCCCTTCAAGTTGATGGTTCCCCGGCAGTTCGCCGTCCCGCACCGGCAACGCACCCGCCCGATTTTCTCGGGGAACCGGTAATCCACGGTCAACTCCTCGCCCTTGCGGATCGCGCGCTTGCTTATGTAGAGGATATGGCCTTTCTGAATGCGGCTGCGCAGGTTGGGGCTGCAACTGTGGTTGATGATCTCGGCTCCGCTGCCGCCCACCGCGCCGTCGAGGGTCCAGTAGTCGTCCAGCGTAAACAGGTAGGTCAGCGAGCCTTGGCCGCGGCGTTTGGTCTCGCGGCGGGATATCCGCTCTCCGGTGTACTCGATGACTTTGCGCCTGGGGGGAATCGGCTCGATCGCGTACACCCCAAACCGGTGAATCCTGGACTCCCGAATCGCCAGTTTGAAGCAGGTGAACCGGGGGTCGATCACCGGGGCTTTGACCAAAGCCGTACCCATACCTTTAGCGGAGCAGGCCTCCTGGCCTGCTCTTTGGATGCCTTGGAGCGCATTGTAGCGTAAGTAGGCGGGGCCGGACACGAAAAAGGCCGGCGGGACGCTTGACTCCCGCCGGCCCTCGGCAAACGCTCGCGGCCAAACTGCTGGGGCGCCGCCGGTCGGTTTTCGCACTTCTTTCGACGCCCCGATTACGCGCCGTTTGCCAGGCGAATGCAAGCGATAGTCCTGGATTCCTCATTTGATAAGTGTTAAGCTACAGGCTACAGTTCGCCGATGAGAATACGAAGCTTCGCCCACAAGGGACTCAAGCGGCTCTACGAGGAAGACGGTGCAAGAGGCGTACCAGCGGATAGCGCCAGCAAACTGCGAAAGATGCTCGCATTTCTCGACAACATGGGTGACCCGGAGGAATTGCGAGATCTCACGGCATGGAAAGTGCACACGCTCACCGGCAACCGCGCTGGAACGTGGAGCCTAAGCGTCACCCGAAACCGCCGTCTAACGTTCCGTATCGGCGCGACTGAGCGCGAAATCCGCGACGTCGATTTGGAAGACTACCACTAGATTACAGGAGTAAGAACCAATGCCCATGAAGAACCCGCCTCACCCCGGAGATTTCATCCGGACGGAGATTATCGAACCCGCCGGCTTGTCCGTCACGGCGGCCGCCGCCGCGCTTCGGGTTTCCCGCCCCGCCCTGTCCAGTTTGCTCAACGGCAAAGCCAGCCTCTCCGGCGACATGGCGCTGCGCATCGAGAAAGCGTTCGGCGTGAAGATGGACACGCTCATGCGGATGCAAGCCTCATACGATATTGCGCAGACCCGCAAGCGCGAGAGCGAAATCCGCGTGCGGCCTTACTCGCCGGCCGAGGCTCGCCCGTAGAGGCATCGCTCAGTTCAGGCCGACGCGTTTCCCTCGGCCCTGTTCCGCCTTCCAACCCGTTCTCCTCCGACGCTTCACCGGCCATTGGCGCTAACATGAAGAATGAGACTTTAACATGGCACCTGAAGCCCAGCAGCCACACAGCAACGCACTTGCCCCTCCCACCCCCGATGCCGCCGCAATCGGGAAGTTGGTTCGGGACGAACTCGACCGCAACAACAGGTACTTCGAGTTCGCGCAAGGGCAAATTGAAAAGGGGCTCTATAGCAGAATCTATGGGTAGGATTGGTGGCTCTTGGGGGAATTCGTGGCTGAATCGGTGGGAGTGAACCCTCCTGCACCCGA
>CAIRXZ010000062.1 GCA_903882645.1 uncultured Acidobacteriia bacterium
GAGCGCCTTGACGCGAGTGAACCCCATCTGCTTCAAGAACTCCATGGCCGGTTTGATATTGGGGCAGTGGTCCCACGGGCAGCAGCCGCAATAGACCACGATTTCGCCGTCGCGCGGGAGCTTGCCGACGGTTGCTTTGAGGGTGGCCAGGCCCTCGGGTGTGGATGCCGCGCCCGTGTAGACCGAGTTGGGGATGTGCTTGCTGCGATACAACACGGCGAATCCGACGTGGAGCAGCACGGGAGGCGCGCCTTTCGCTTGAAGGCGGCCAGCCAGTTCCCGAGGCTGGATCTGGGGAAAATCCGCGGCCAGCGCAAGGGCCAACGCGGTCAAGACTCCGATCGCGAAGAGCTTCATACAACCTCAATCCCGGTGATGTGGGCCGGGAATCGTAGATCCCGCACGGAATCTCCACTTCGGACTCCCGGCTCCCAATTAGTATATATCCATACCGCCTGCCTGCTCCAGGAATTGCGGCCGCTCGTGTTTCAGCGGCCTGCGGGGCCGAGAGGTATCCTGATGATGATGCCGCGATCTCCGCTTGCGAAACGAATTGGAAGTCTTGTGTTGGTTGTTACGGGCGGAATCCTCGCCGCCCAGGCCCCCGCCCCCTCCACGGGGAAGTTCTACATCGTCGGGATGGGAACGGCGCCGGACCTGATCACCATTCGGGCGCAGAAAGCGATCGCTCGCGCCGACGTCCTGATCGCCGAAGAGGGCGCCATCGAAAGGGATTGGGCGGACCTGGCGAAAGGGAAGGAGGTCTGGCAATGGCCATCCAATTTCAGGCGGTTCTACGGCGTCGATCCGAAGACGTTGCAGGATGCGGATCAACGGGCACAGGCAGAGAGTCTCGACAAGGCTCGCCGACAGTTGATCGAGAAGATCCGCTCCGCCGTGGCAGCCGGCAAGGTAGTGGCATGCCTCGAGGGCGGCGATCCGATGATGTACGGGATGACGCTCTTCCTGGAGATGTTGCCGGCCGGCGTGCCCAGCGAGATCGTACCTGGAGTCGGCTCCTTCCAGGCCGCCAGCGCGGCGCTGAAGATGAGCCCTCCTTACGGCTATGACACGAGCGGGGTCATTCTGACGGCGGCGGATTGGCCGGGCCGGGTGGATACCAACGAGAAACTTATGGCCGCCGGAAGCACGATGGTCTTCTACACCATGGGCGTGGACTATCCGCCTCTGTTCGCTCAGTTGAAGCGTTTCTACCCGGCCGACACGCCGGTGGCGGTGGTGAGCGACGCGGGCGATCCGAATCAGCAGAAGGTGTTGCGCAGCACGGTCGGCCGGTTTCTCGACGAGGTGGACTACCGGAGCCTGCCCCACAACCGGCACATGCTGTTCGTGGGCAAGTTCCTGAAGGCGGGCCAGGCCAGGAAGGACTTCCTCGTCCCGCGCGCTCCAGCGGCCGAGGTCCGTAAATGACTGTCGATCCTCCGTTTCAACCGGTAGCGTAAAAGACCACTTGAACTAAGCCTTACGGCAGACGCTTCGCGTGGTATGCTTGACGCGGCAACTACAATGCGAACCCATCCCAAAGAGGCCTGCGTCGCACAATCGGCGCAGTTCGTATCACAAATCCGATTCAAAACCCAATAAGC
>CAIRXZ010000063.1 GCA_903882645.1 uncultured Acidobacteriia bacterium
CTTTATAATCTCCAGCCCGTGGCCGATACGCCTGTATCTTAATCCCGAATCCCCTCTGTTCATCGGGAAGGAAAAAGCCGCTAAATTCGGGATCATAAATCTTCCGGGCGGCCCCGCCGGAAGGTATAACTTCACCGGAGGCAGCACCCTTGCGGTAACCTCATTCTCAAAACATCCCGCCGAAGCCGTAAAACTGGTCAAATTCCTTTCGTCAGCCCAGTCCCAGGAAAGATACTGCAACTCCATCGGCATGCGGAAGCGGCCGAGTACCTGGAACAACGTGGACTGCGCGATCCAGCCCTTATCGAAGAACTCGGCATCGGCTATGCCCCCGGCGGAAACTTGCGGCGTCATCTGACTGCTTGGTGCTCCTCATTCGATCAGTTGTTGGAGATCGGCTTGATCAATCATCACGGCCGCGACGCCTTCTGCCGGCGGGTCGTTTTTCCCTGCCGACAGCACGGGCAGATCGCCAACCTGTATGGCCGCAGCATTGGCGCGGCGTTCCCCCACCGTCTATTGCCACGCTCAAAAGGCGGATTGTTCGCCTGGGAATCAGTCCGCAGTTTCCCCACGGTAATCCTCGTCGAAGGGCTGTTCGATCTGGCCGTGCTGTGGCAGGCCGGTTTCCGCAACACCACCTGTGCGATCGGTACGCAGTTAACGCCAGCTCAGGTGGCTCAGCTTGCCGAGCAGCCAGGCCGCTCCGTGTACATCGCCTTCGACCAGGACGACAACCAGGCCGGGCAGAAAGCAGCCCATCAGCTTGCCCATCGCCTGCAGAGCGCCGGCATCCACGTCCACATTGTTCGGTTGCCAGGAGGGCTCGATCCTAACAGCTACTTCGTCGCCGGCGCCAGCGCCGCCGATTTTACCGCCCGCCTGCGGGAAGCGGACCGGCTATGAAGTTTTCTGTAGTCTATCGGCCGTCGGTGCCCGCCAGTACCTCGCCCTATCGCTTGCTCGATGAGCACGGGCGCGAAGTAGCCTGGGCCAACGGGTTTCTCGATGCCCAGCGCGTTCGCCAACTTTCATTACGTTCGTTGCGCGCCTACGCTTATGACCTGTTGCACTTCGCACGTTGGGGGGCGGAACGCCCGCCGCTGTCGCAAACCACCGAATCCACCCTGCTCGATTATGCCCGTCACCAACTGGATCAAGAACCCAAACCCGCGCCGCAAACCATAAATCATCGCCTGGGCGTGCTTCGTTGTCTGTACCGCTTCCATTACGGACAGGAGATTCCTGCCGGCCAGTTCCACTTCCAGCGCTTCTATCAGACCAGATCCCCGCTCGGCGACCGCCAGGCGCACCGCGCCATTACCCGGCGGCTCCGCCTGAGACAACCGCGACGCGTGGTTGTACCGCTGTGTGCCGAAGAAGTGGCCAGGTTCTGGCGCAGCTTTCGCACCTTTCGCGATCTCGCCCTGGTGGGCTTGATGTTACTGGACGGTCTGCGTTCCTGTGAGGTTCTGGCTCTCCGACTCGAGGATCTTCAGCTCGCCGACGCCCACATGCGGGTTCTCGGCAAAGGTAACAAGAAACGCGTTATGCCGCTGCCGCCGGAAATCATCGAAGTGCTCGAAAAGTATTTGCGACTGGAAAGACCGCTCACCAATTCCTCTTCCCTGTTCGTTTCTCTGAAAGGTCGCCAGCGGGGGCTGGCCATGACGCCAGCCGGACTGCGCTCCCTGTTCCGCCATCATCGCCGGCGCAGTCGCGTTCTGCAGGCCAACGCCCATC
>CAIRXZ010000064.1 GCA_903882645.1 uncultured Acidobacteriia bacterium
CCGCGGATCGCCTCTAGCGCCACCTTCGCCTTGAACTTCGGCGTGTACTGCTTTCGCGTCGTCGTCATCGCCGTCTTCCTCGCGACCGCCGACTCCGAAATTAACTTAATGCGTGGTCTGAATTCTGGGGTCCACTATAAAGCACAGGCGCGCGAGTTTCTGGTGGAAACGCTTCAGTTCGGCTCTGCTGCTCTTGGCGCGCTCAAATTCCCTGCGCAGGTCATCGAGGAAGAGCGAGCGAATGACCTTGAGGATGTCCCGCTCGCTGGTGTAATGCCCGCCAATCTGTCGCCGTTCCTTCGGTTCCATGACGGCCTGAAAGAGCGAACCGAAAATGGCGGGTGAGATTCGCGACCAATCGAAGCGCGCGCAGGCAACGAGAGCGTTGCGCATGTCGCGGTTGAAATCGGCGAAACCGAGATTCTCGGCAAAGAGCTCGCCGTCGACGTAGGCGAATGCGGCAAGGGATTCGTCGAGGTTCTTCTGGCGTTTTTCGGGCGGCGTATTCAGAACGTCGAAGAGATGCGCGAGGTGCAAGCCGAGATCGGAGCCGTCCTCAGCGGTGCGGTTCAGCAGGTAGAGCTTGAACGATTCACGCTCGAAGATGCCCGTGTCTTCTCCGAAGAGGCAAAAGAGGACGCGAACGAGGAAGCGTTCGAGTCGATGCCCCGAGTAGCCGCCGGCCTCAAGCGCGTCGTGGAGGCGGCCCATGATTTCGACCGCTTCAATGTTGATCGGGTCTTGCTCCTCGAACTTGTGCTGCTTGTAGCCGGGGATAAATGCGAAGGCATGGATGCATTTGTGGAAGTCGGCCAGCGGAAACTCGATGGTAGCCACGCGTTGGCTCTCGAAAAGCGGCAAGCCCCGCTGGTCTTCGGGCTCAAGATCGTGCAGAGCGATGCGGGCGAAGTCGGAGACGATGACGTAGCGGGGAATTTCATTTATGCGTCCTTCGCGCGCGAGGTCTTGGAGGTAACGGAACGCCTGCGACTCCGCCTTGCCGAGGTCTTTGCCGAAACTCTTGTGCTCGACGAGCACGACGCCGGGCCAGAATAAATCGATGTATCCGTAGTCGCCGGAGATCTTCTTCACCGGCTCTTCGAAGCTCGCTACGACGCGACGGCGGATACCGAAGACATTGAAGAATTCATTCCAGAAAGTTTGCTTTTCCGCTCGTTCACTCGTGACACCCGTCCACTCATTTGAAAAGGCGATCGCGCGGTGGCGGATCTCGTTCCAGGAGAGGGGCACCGGTAGATTATAGCAAGGCGGTACCGCGTATCGAGCGCAAGATTCCAGAGCCCCCAGGTCGGCGCAAACCTGGCGACGGATTCAAACTGACCCACTACCGGACTTTCCTTCTAAGCTCGCCGCGAGCGGAAGCATGGCTGAACGCCGCGGCGAGGGCGGGGAGGCCCGCCCCGCTCAAGCGCGGGCCAATGCCGCTTTGATGCGCGCCGGCGTCATGGGAAGCTGCGTCATCCGCGCGCCGGAGGCGTCGTAGATGGCGTTGGCGATCAGCCCGCCCATCGGCGTAATGGACAGTTCACCGGCTCCGATGATGTTCTTCTCGGAGCTTTCCACAAGGACCACGTCTATCTTGGGGACCCAGGAGAAACGCGGAAGCTCGTAGTCGCTTAAGTTGCGGGTCAGGATTTCCCCGCCCCGGAATTGGATCGCCTCGCTCAGGCAGAAGCCGAGGCCCATGGTGACGCAGCCCTCGCACTGCTGGCGCAGGCCCTCGGGATTGAGCTGCAGGCCGACGTCGACAGCCGTCACGACGCGCTTCACGCGCACCTCGCCGGTGGTTTTGTCCACCGCCACTTCGGCCATGTTGGCGGCGTAACCATTCGAATAAATGCCGCAGGCCACGCCGAACCCGCGTCCGCTGGGCGCCTTCCCGGACTTCCAGCCGAACTGCCGGGCGGCGGCCTCGAGCACGCGCCGCATGCGGGGGTTGGTCATGTTATTGAGGCGGAATTCGACCGGGTCGATGCCGGCCTTGGCGGCCATGACGTCGATCTGGGATTCGCGGGCGAACGCGTTGCTGTGGACCGCCGGACCGCGCCACGCGCCAACGGCCATGGGGTGGACCTGCGGACCGCCGCCGCCGCGGCCGCCCATCCAGCCGCCGGCCGAGGCCAGTTTCAGGTTCGGCACGTCGTAGAAGAAGCTCTGCTCTCCGCCGGGGCCGATGATGTAAGCGTCCCAAAACGCGATCTTGCCGGCGCTGGTCACCCCGGAGCGGATCTTCATGACCGCCGCGGGTTTGTAGGTGTCGAAGAAGAACTCCTCCTCGCGGCTGCACATGACCTGGACGGGCGTGCCGGTGAGGGTGGCCAGGCGCGCGGCCTCGAGGGCATATCCGGCGCCGGAATCGGCCTTGCCGCCGAAGCCGCCGCCCACGTAGGTCGAGATCACGCGCACCTTCTCGGCCGGCAATTGCAGGCCGCCCGAGATGGTGGTCCGAACGGAGAACGGCGCCTGGGTGCTGGCCCAAACGGTGACTTTTCCGTCCTCCACCTGAGCGGTGGCGGTGTGGGTTTCGATGGGGGCGTGGGCCACGTAGCTTTCGAGCCAGGTCTGGTCGAAGACGGAGGCCGAGAGTCTTTCGCCGGCGGCGATGTCGCCGGGTCCGGACTTGTTGGGCGCCCCCGCGGCCTTGATCATGTAGTCGGCGAGGGAGGCATTGTCGGGACCGGCCGCGGGCTTGTCGAATTCGGCCTTCACCTTGGCCAGCGCCTCGGCCGCCACGTCGGGACGTTCATGCAGCACGGCGACGATATCGCCGTCCTTGACAACCCGCACGCCCGGAACCTTCTCGGCCGCCGAGGTATCCACGCTCTTCAGCGCCGCCCCTTTGGCCGGGGGCCGGAGCAGCTTGGCGTGCAGCATGCCGGGAAGGATGAAGTCGCCCGCGTATTTGGCCTTGCCGGCGATCTTGACGTTGGCGTCCTTGCGCGGCGGCGTTTTGCCGATCACCTGGAAGTCCTTGGGGTCCTTGACCGGGGTGTTGGGCATGGTGCGCTCGATTTTCCTGCCCTCCACCAGCCTGGCGTAGGCGATGGTCTTGGCTGCGTCGGCGGAATCGGTCACCACGCCGGCTTTGACGCGCAGACGCGCGACCGGCGAGTTGAGCCGCTCCGACGCCATTTGGAGCAGCACCGCGCGCGCTTCGGCGGCCGCGCGGCGCACCGACGGCGCCAGTTGCGACGAGCCCATGGAGCCGAACGTGCCCATGTCGAACGGGCACAAATCGGTATCGCCGGTGACCATGTCGACGGAATCGTAAGCTACATCCAGCTCGTCGGCGATGACGGCCGCGAGTTGGGTGATGAGACCCTGGCCGAGCTCGACCTTACCGGCGAAGCCGGTCACCCGGCCGTCGGCGCCGATCCTCAGGAAGGCGTTGAAATCAGTAGGAGCGCCCATGCCCCCGAAGCCGCCGGCTCCGCGTCCTGAACCGCCGCGGCCGCCAGGAGGCTGTCCGCCCGGCGCCGGACCCTGCGCCAGCGCGCGGGTGTTGAAGAACACGGTGAGGCCCGCTCCCGCGAGGCCGATGAAGTCGCGGCGCTTCAAATCCCGTTTTGCCATTTAAGCTCCTGCCTTTCCCGCCCCGGCGGCTTCCTCGATGGCCGCCAGAATACGCACGTGCGCGCCGCAGCGGCACAGGTTGCCGTCCATGGCCTGGACGATCTGCGCGCGCGTGGGGCGCGGCGTTTTCTTCAACAGCGCGTACGCGTTCATGATCATTCCGGGCGTGCAAAAGCCGCACTGGAACGCGTCGTGGTCCAAGAACGCCTGCTGCACGGCGTGGAGCCTGGTTTGGCCCAGGCCTTCGATGGTCAGCACTTCCTTGCCGGCCACGTCCTTCAGAGGCGTCGAGCACGACCGCACGGCCTGGTTGCCCACCACCACGGTGCAGGCGCCGCACACACTTTCGCCGCACCCGAACTTCGTGCCGGTTAGCCCGAGGTCCGAGCGCAGCACCCACAGCAGCATGCGCCCGTCGTCGGTCTTCACACTGGCCGGTTTGCCATTGAGTCTGAACGATATGGTCCGTTCCACGGGATCTCCTTCCACCCAGGAGTTGTCACCCCTATTATGCGCCCGTTACTGCTAGAATGGCGGGCGGCGCCCTGCCGCGCAAATCGCAAGCCGAGTTCAAAGGGCGCGCCGTAAGGAGGAACGCACATGAAGTCTCTTTTGATATGCGCCGGAGCGCTCATCGCCGCCGCGGGTCTGGTTTTCGCGCAGAGTCCAGCCGCCACGGAGACCAAGGCTTTCGCCGGCAAGACGATCACCATCAAGTACTCTTCCCCCGGTGTAAAGGGCCGGGTGGGCAAGCTGTTCACCAAGGACGGACAGATCGGCAAGGACGCGACCTATCCGGTTTGGCGCGCGGGCGCCAACGCCGCCACGGCCTTCCACACGGATGCCGATCTCGACGTGGCTGGTCTGGCCGTGCCGAAGGGCGACTGCACGCTATACGTGGACATCACCGACCAGGACAACTGGCAGTTGATCGTCAACAAGCAGACGGGCCAGTGGGGGCTGACGTACAACAAGGCGCAGGACCTCGGCCGCGTCAAGATGACCATGAGCAAGCCGCCGGCGCCCATCGAGAACCTGAAATACACGATCACCGATCTGGGCGGCGGTAAGGGCAAACTCGAGCTGGCGTGGGAGAACCACATCGGTTCCGTGCAGTTCACGGTGAAGTAGCGCGGCGGCGAGCGGCGGCACGGCTAATACGCCAGCGGGATTGCCGCGCTGGAGTTCAACCCCCTGGATGCACTGGCCCTGAAGGGGATTTCTGCGCCAGATTAGCCAATGACTCCACAATCTCCCGTCAAGGATGTCCCGCCGCCAGCCGGCCTCACGAGCGATGAAGCCCGCCGCCGGCTCGAGAAGTTCGGTCCAAACACAATTCCCGATACGGCCCTGCATCCCCTGCGCAGGGCTCTGACCAAATTCTGGGCGCCGGTTCCGTGGATGCTCGAAGCCGCAGTCCTGCTCGAGTTGGCGCTCGGCAAGCACGTTGAGGCGTCGATCGTCGCGGGTCTTCTGGCGTTCAACGCCGTGCTCGGATTCCTCCAGGAAGGGCGCGCCCAGGCGACGCTTGCCGCGCTGAAGTCGCGGCTCGCGCTGAACGCCTCGGTCCGCCGGGACAATGCCTGGAAAACCATACCCGCCGCCGAACTCGCGCCGGGCGACATTGTGAAACTCTCGCTTGGCGCCGTGGTTGCCGCCGACGTGCGTCTGATCGAAGGCGAGGCGCTGCTCGACCAGTCCATGATCACCGGCGAATCCATACCCATCGAGGCGGCGCCGGGCCTGGAAACCTACGCAGGGGCGCTGGTACGGCGCGGCGAAGCAGTTGCGGAGGTCACGGCGACGGGCGGGCGCACAAAGTTTGGACGCGCCGCGGAACTGGTCCGCGGCGCGCGCGTCGTCAGTTCCCAGCAGAAGGCCGTTCTGCGCGTGGTGCGCAATCTGGCCACGTTCAACAGCGCGATCATCGTGCTTCTGGTGGCGTATGCCTGCGCTCTCAAAATGCCGGTTAACGAGATTGTTCCCCTGGTGCTCACGGCGGTTCTGGCGTCGATCCCGGTAGCGCTGCCCGCCAGCTTCACGCTTGCGGCGGCCATCGGCGCGCGGGCGCTCGCGCACAGGGGCGTCCTTCCCACCCGGCTTTCGGCGGTGGATGAAGCGGCAAGCATCGATGTGCTGTGCTCGGACAAGACGGGCACGTTGACGCGAAACGAACTGAAGGTGACCGCCATCCGTCCCATGCCGGGCTTTGACGAACCGCACGTGCTGGGAATGGCCGCTCTCGCAAGCTCGGACGGCGGGCAGGATCCCGTGGACGCGGCCATTCGCTCGGCCGCCTCGCAAACCGCAGCCTCCGATCTGCCGAAGCCGATCAAATTCGTGCCGTTCGACCCCGGCGCAAAGATGTCCGAGGCCACGGCTGTCGATTCGAGCGGAACCACGGTGCGCATCGTAAAGGGGGCCTTTGCCGCGGTCGCGAGCCTCACGCCATCCATGCCGGACGCCCTCGCGGCGGCGAATGAACTCGAGGCCCAGGGCTTCCGGGTTCTGGCCATCGCGCTGGGTCCGCCGGAGGCGATGAAGCTCGCGGGGATCATCGCTCTCAGCGACCCGCCAAGAACGGATTCGGCGGCGCTCATTACGGAGTTGCGCGCCTTGGGCGTCCGTACCGTGATGGTGACGGGCGATGCTCCGGCGACGGCGGAGATCGTGGCTCGCGGAGTGGGTCTCGATGGAGCGGTCTATCCACCCGGCCCCATTCCCGACAGCGTACGCGCGGAGGATTTCGCGGTTTTCGCCGGCGTTCTTCCGGAGGGCAAGTACGGCCTCGTCAAGGCGTTCCAGAAGAGCGGCCACACCGTCGGTATGTGCGGCGACGGCGCCAACGACGCGCCGGCGCTGCGCCAGGCGCAGATGGGAATCGCGGTGTCCACAGCGACCGACGTGGCTAAGTCGGCCGCCGGCATCGTACTGACCGAACCTGGACTCGGCGGCATTGTCGCTTCGGTAAGAGAAGGCCGCGTGACGTTCCAGCGTATCCTGACCTATACGCTCAACTCCCTGATCAAGAAGACCGCACAGGCGCTCTTCCTGGCGGCCGGCCTGATCATGACAGGGCAGGCGATCCTGACCCCCATGCTGATGGTCATACTGATGGTCACCGGCGACTTCCTGGCGATGTCCTTGACGACGGACAACGTGCGCCCGTCCCCGGCTCCCAATGCCTGGCGAATCGGCCAATTGACGATCGCGGGCGTCGTTATGGGAATCGGCGACCTGATCTTTTGCACCGCTGTCCTGGCCGCCGGCAAATTCCGGATGGACCTCGGAATCGAGGCGCTGAGAACCCTGGCGTTGGTCGCACTCGTGTTCGGCAATGAGGCGACACTCTACGCCGTTCGCGAACGGCGGCGCCTGTGGAGCTCCCGCCCAAGCCTGTGGGTGATTGTGTCGTCGGTCTGCGATGTATTGATCATTGTGGCGCTGGCCACGCGCGGAATCGCAATGACGCCGTTGCCGCTTCCGGCGATAGCCTGCACGCTTGCGGCGGCGGCCGCCTTCGCATTTGTCATGGACCTGGTAAAGACGCCGGTATTCAGCCGCCTCAAGATTTCGTAGTGGGGCGGACCATCGTCGTTCGTGGTCTGCCCGGCGGGCGCAAACTCGCCTCCGGCGCCGCTTCGCGGCGCCGGCAGACGACAGAAACCGATCGTCCGCCCCACGGCCCAAAGGGCCTACTTAGGGAACAGTTTTTGCAGCTCTTCGAGGCTGGCCCGGCGGCCGTACTCGCACAACTCGAAGGATTCGGCGCGCTGGATCCTGGCGGCCGCCGCGGGGCCGTAACGTTTCTCGAGCGCGGCCCGGAGGGCCGGAGAGATGCGGCCGCCGCGCGTCTGGGCGAGCCATTTCCTGCGGG
The DNA here is from genome assembly GCA_903882645.1 of uncultured Acidobacteriia bacterium. GTDB lineage: Bacteria > Acidobacteriota > Terriglobia > Bryobacterales > Bryobacteraceae > BOG-224. The sequence goes on from CAIRXZ010000064.1 coordinate 7,472, forward strand.
CCTCGGGGTCCGTGGGAACCTTGTCGAGGTTCCCGTCCACCCACGGCAGCCACTCGTACATCTGCGAGACCTGCGCGTCCAGGGCGTTGACCTTGACGTCCCATACGTCGTCGATCGCGACAGCCACGTCGGGCCGGAAAGGCGCGGGTTTCTGGAAGCCGTCTTCGTAGTAAAGGAAGATGGGATTCTTGCGTAAAGCCGGGGCCTCCGGAACGATGTTCGGGACCACCACCATGTAAGCCGCGTCCTGCACGAGCACGCCGGTGTAACGATGGTCCGGGTGGTAATCGTTGGGCCGCGGAGAAAGAACGAGGTCGGCGTTCCACTGGCGGATGGCCCGGATGACCTGCCGGCGCACTTCGAGCGTGGGCATCAATTCGCCGTCGTGGTTGTTCATGACCTCGTATTCGGCGATGCCGAGGCGGCGGGCGGACTCCTGCGTCTCGGCGTACCTGCGCCGGGCCAGCGCGGCGCCGCCCATCTCCTGGTGGCCGGCGTCGCCGTTGGTGAGCGAGACGAATTTCACGGCCGCTCCGGCCTTTGCGAACTTGGCCGCGGTTCCGCCGAACTTCCCGTCGCAATCGTCCGGGTGAGCGCCGAAAGCGATCACGCGAAGCTTAGCCTCTTGCGCCTGCGCCATGGCAGTGTCCGATAGCGTCAAACCGAACAGTACCACCACAGGCAAGAAACCGCCAGCCAACACGAGCTTCGATCTCCACATAGAGCCTCCTTCGGATTCCGATGCGTATAACCAGACCGACGATAGCACGCCGGCGGGCCGCGATCCAGCGCGAGCTACATAGGAGTGGGGCCAGGCCTTCGGGCCTGCCGCCGGGCTTCGGTCCGGCGTGCCGCGACAACACGAAAAACGCCGGCTCAAAAGCCGGCGGCGGCCCGGAGGGGCCGGTTCCGCACGAGCGCCCGTTCTCGCGTTCATATGCGCGCGGATTCAAGGCTTTTTGCCAAATGGCGGACGTGGTGAAGCTCCGAGAGATGAGGGCCAAGGGAATAACGGTACCAGCGATTGCCGCCAGCGCGGGGGTTTCAGTCGCAACGGTGAAGCGAAGGCTCAGCGGGACGGCCTACGAAGCCCCGAGTACACAGAACCACGCGGCCCAATCCCGGTAACGAAAACTCGGCGGCTCTGCTCGAACACCTTGTAGACGATTCGGTACCGATCCCCGTAGAACCGCAGCTTGTAGAGATTGGCGTAGCCCTCCATGGGTTCAACTCCAAACGGGAAGGCGTCTTCGGTGAGTTCTCCGAAAAGCTCAGCGGCCTCAAGCTGAACGCCGAGATCGAGCCTTCGGAACTGCCGTAGCGCGACTGGAAGCAGGCGTACGCTCCAGCGAGATTCCGCTTTCACTCAACACCTCTGCGAGGCTGTAGCTCTTGCCCTTGGCTTGCTTGAAAGCACGCATGCTCGTGATCGCGTCTGCATCGTCCTCGGTGAGCCAGTTCGGGTCCGGCAGTAAGGCCCGCTCTCTGGCCGTGAGGTTGGTACCCTCCACGGGAATGCGCTTTTCGAGATTTTGACGCTGCAGCACGGCCCGATGCCTCCTGTTTCATTCTAGCCCTTTCGCGCCGCGTTGGCGGCCCGTTGCGAATAGAAGCGGCGCGGGCGAACCCACATCACCGCCGGCCGCCGACGAAAGCGGCACACCCGGAAAGACCCCGAGCCACTATAATCGTTTTGGATGCTCGAAATCCGCCTCTCCGTGTGCGCGCTCGATTGCCCGGACTGTTGCTCCCTGCTGGTTTCGGTGGAGAGCGGCCGCGGCGTGAAGCTGCGCGGCGATCCATCGCACCCGGTGACGCGGGGATTCCTGTGCGGCAAGGTGGCGCAATACCTGGAGCGCGAGTATTCGCCCGAAAGGCTGCTGTATCCCCTCCGGCGCGCGGGCGCGAAAGGGGCGGGGCGGTTCGTGCGCATCTCCTGGGACGAGGCGCTCGACGCCATCGCGGCCCGCTGGAAGGCCATCGCCGCCGAGTTCGGGTCCGAGGCCATCCTGCCTTACAGCTACGGCGGAACCATGGGGCTGCTCAACGGCAGCGGCATGGACCGGCGGTTCTTCCATCGCCTGGGCGCTTCACGGCTCGACCGCACGATTTGTTCCACGGCCGGCATGGCGGGCATGACCGAGGCGCTGGGCGTGGGCTACGGCACGGAGCCGGAACAGTTTCGCCACGCGCGGCTGATCCTCGCCTGGGGCGCGAACATTCTGGGGACGAACGTACACCTGTGGCCCTTCATCGTGGAGGCGCGCCGGAAGGGGGCCAAGCTCTACGTTATCGACCCGCGGCGCAACCGAACCACCGCGACGGCCGACAAGCATTTCGCCATCCATCCGGGCAGCGACGCCGCGCTGGCCCTGGCCATGATGCACGTCATCGTGGGAGAGAAGCTCCACGACGCGGAGTACGTCGCGCGCCATACGGAGGGTTTCGAGGCCCTGCGGGAGCGCGTGCGCGAATGGACCCCCCAGCGCGCGGCCGGACTCACGGGGATCGAAGCCGGGGAGATCGCCGCTCTGGCGCGCGAGTACGCGGGCACGCGTCCGGCGGTCATTCGCCTGAATTACGGAATCCAGCGCAGCGAACGCGGCGCCATGGCGGTGCGCGCGGCGGCCCTGCTTCCGGCGCTCACGGGGTCCTGGAAGGATGTTGGCGGCGGCCTCCAGCTTTCCACTTCCCAGGCCTTCCACTTGAACCGCGACGGCCTGGAAAGAGCGGACCTGCAAGGGAGAGCGCTGGGCCGCGAGGCGCGCATCGTGAACATGACGGAGCTAGGCGCGGCGCTGACCCCACTTAGGGCAGCGGCAGACGACAGAAAACGATCGTCTGCCCCACTGGATCCGCCGGTGATGTCGCTGGCGGTGTACAACTCGAACCCCGCGGCCATCGCCCCCAACCAGAACGCGGTTCTGCGCGGATTGCGCCGCGAGGACCTGTTCACGGTGGTCCTGGAACAGTTCCGGACCGACACCGCCGACTACGCCGATATCGTACTGCCGGTCACCACCTTCCTGGAGCACACGGACCTGTATCTCGCTTACGGCCACTACTATTTGCAGCTTGCGCGGCCGGCGCTGCCGGCGCCGGGCGAGACGAAATCGAACGTGGAGATCTTCCGTCTCCTGGCCGCGCGCATGGGCTTCGACGACCCGTGCTTCGGCGAGACGGAAGACGACATGATCCGGACGCTGCTCGATTCCCCGCATCCCTTCGTGGCCGGCATCTCCATCGAGCGGCTGGATCGGGAGCGGAGCGTGCGGCTGCGCCTGCCCGAGCCGTTCCTGCCGTTCGCGGCCGGGGGCTTCGGCGCGCCCGATGGCAAATGCCATTTTCACGCGGAAACCCTGGACTATGCGCCGCCGGTGGAATCGCGGCGCGGCGACCCGGACCTGCGCTCGAAGTATCCGCTCGAGTTGATTTCGCCGAAGAACGACGACGGCATGAACTCCACCTTCGGTCATCGCGACGCGGTGGACCGCCGGACCGCCGTTTTGCAGATCAACGCGGGCGACGCCGGCGCGCGCGGCATCCGGACGTCCAACCGGGTGCGGGCCTACAATGCGCGCGGGTCCTGCGCGCTGGCGGCGCGCGTGGACGATGCCGCGCAGCCGGGGGTGGTTTGCGCGACGTCGGTGCGCTGGGCCAGGCGCTCGCCCGGCGGGCGCAATATCAACGCCCTGACCTCCGAGCGGCTCACGGACGCCGGCGGCGGCGCCACATTCTACAGTTGCCTGGTTCAAGTGGAGAGGATTGAAGATCGATGAAACACGGATTTCTATTGGAGCGGCGGACTGCCCTACGCCTGTGGCCGGCCGTTCTGGCGTTTTCCCTTGCCTTTGCGCCGCCGGGCTGCAAGAGGAGCAAGACCGCGGCGGCGTCGGTTATAAGCATGGGCGACCCGCAAGCGGCAGCGCAGTTGGCGAGCGGCTTCTACGGCGTCGAGCAGGGCGCGTGGCGCTGGACCAAGGGCGATTTCAGCGTGCTGCTGGGCGCGCCCGCGGACGCCGCGCGAAAGGGCGCCGTGCTTCGCGTGCGGCTCACCGCGCCGCCACAGCTCATCGCCAAGCTCGCCAACATTACGCTCTCGGCGAGCGTCAACGGCCAGCGGCTTCCGCCTGAAACCTACAGCGTTGCGGGGACATATACCTTCATCCGCGACGTGCCCGGGAGTCTGCTCGAAGACAACCCCGTCAAGGTGGATTTCCAGTTGGACAAAGTCATGCCGCCGGCCGGGGAGGACATCCGGGAACTCGGCATCGTCGTGCTGAGCATCGGACTGGAGCCGAAATGATCGGGAGGCTTTTGGGTTTCCGCCCCCAGGTCCAAACCCGCCGCCCTCCGGCCAGCCGGTTTCCCGCTCTCGTGGAGTGGGCCTCTGGCCTGCCATGCCCGCTTTCCTGCGGGCATCCGCCAGCCGTCGAAAGGATGCCGCCACGAATGGCGGCATGGCAAGCCGGAGGCTCGCTCCACAGCGCAAACGCGCGCCCGGGGGCCTTCCAGCGCGGCGCGGCAGGAAACATGGGGAGGCCTGCGTTTGCCGCGTGCGTCGCGCTTTTCCTGTTTACGGCGGGATGCTCGGAGACGGAAAGCGGGCCGCGGAAGAGCGCGGAGAAGCCCGCCGCGCCGGTTACTGGGCAAAGCGCGCTCTGGCGGATGTACCAGGTGGCCCGGGCCTGGGCTCCGGACGCCCAAGTGCTGAGGGTGAGCAGCATCGCGGTCCCCGAAGTCGCGCCGGTCCGCGGCAAGTCCGGCGCGTGGGAGGCGACGTTCACATCGGAGGGCAAGGGGCGGAGAAGGGCCTACACATACTCGGTGGTGGAATCGCAGGACGGCCCGCATCAAGGCGTCTTCGCCGGACAGGAAGAGGACTGGTCCGGCCCGGGCGGACAGGACGCGCCATTTCCCATAGGGGCGGTCGCGATCGACACCGATGCGGCTTACAAGACGGCGGCTGGGCAAGCCCGGGAATACGAGAAGAAGCACCCCGGCAAGCCGATCACTTTGCTGCTGGAGGATGTGAGAAGGTATCCGAACCCCGCGTGGCGGGTAATCTGGGGCGCGTCCGCGGGGACTTCGGATTACTCGGTCTACGTGGACGCAACCACGGGGAAGTGGCTGGAGACGGTTCACTGAAACGGGGCGGTCGATTGGCCGCGGGTGCGGCCGGCGGGGCGCGGTGAGGTGCTCGGCTGTTTGGCAAGGGCGTGATGGGGTCCGATAGTTCGGGGGCGGGGACTTCACGAGAGTGATCTCCCAGAACGCCGTCTCCGGGGAGCATCGACCGGAGGGCATATCAGCGGTTCGGCGACTACGCAGCCAACTGGATTGCGTCAGATTCGCCGAGACGCCCGCGCAGCGCTGTCACCCCGGCCCAATTCAGGCGATCGAAGCTCTTAAGCTATGGATAGCCGTTACGTATATTTCATATATTACTATTGACAATGGCTTGCACAAGGTGATATGCTTGACATGAAGGTGTTGAAGATGTCCAGAATCACTTACGTGCAATACGAGGGATCTGATGAGCAGATCCGCGATCTCGTGTCCAAACTAATACCGACTCCGGGCGCAGCCCCAGCGACAATCGCCAGGCCGACAATAGGCCATAACGGCTCCGGCACATGGGACCTCATTGCGGAGAAATTCGAGCGCTCTCTCTCTGCCGCAGCCGCCAACGGCAAGCCGGGGCAGAAGCGCGCCGTGGAGGCATGGCTGCGTGCCGGCGGCAGTATCGAACTCACCAAGTTGTGGAAGGCAGCCGGCGTGAAGAACCAGCATGACTACGCCGGCGTCGGCGGTTCCCTTACTAAGAACATGCGGAAGGCAGGCGGCCCTAAAGAATGGTACCTGTGGCAAAAGCAGAATTCCGGAGACTGGATCTACAGCATCCTTCCGGAGCTTGTCGACCCGCTGAAACGTGCGTTGGGAATCGCCTAGCTGACGAATCTTTCCCGAGGTGGCCCGCTTGGAGGTCGGGCAGGCGCTAAGCACCTTGACGTATCACGCCCGACCCGCTGAAGTGAATCCCGCCTGTTTGTCCCCAAGCCCGCGTCTGGGAAGCTTGGGCCTGCGAGCTATCCGGAGCTGGATGGGTCCTGGTAAACGCCCGTCACGGAAACTGGCGGCGGGAAGCCGGCTTGCGGCTGTTAATCGCATTACACGCCTCGTGCTTGGCCGCGGTTAGGTTGACGCGAGTAGGTAGATGGCCAACTCGGGCGGCAGGTCGGGCGCGCGGTCCTTGCTGGAGAACACCGCGTGCACGAGCAGAAAGGCGAAGGCGTGCAGCAGGCTCTTACGCCCCTGTACGGAACTACTCAGACGCGGGTCCGGTTCCCGACGGCTTGCGCCGTGGGCTGTTGTCTCACGCCCTACGGGCTTACACCGCACGACGGCAGGCTCGCCACAGGGGTCACTTCGCGGAACGGAGCTTGATGTAGCGGCTGGCGAAGGTGAGGAAGGTGGGCCAGTTGGGGGCGTCGGTGTGTCCGCCGCTGTGCTGGCGGAAGGCCACCTCTCCGTCAGTTAGAGGGGTCTCGATGGGGGGGAACACGGTGGTCCCCATGTCCTTTTTCCCCAGCAGCTTGTACACCGGCCCGGCGGCGGCGGCGGCCATGAAACTGCCCTTGGCATCCACCCATCCGTCCCCATCGGTCGCGCCGCCGCTGATGAATACGGGACGCGGGGCGCACATGGCCACCAGCTCGTGGGAATCCACGGGCAAATCGCCCCAGTTCAGCGGACCGGCGTACTTGAGGAAGTTGCCGGCCATCCAGTGGTATTCGCCGGTTCCGGCGACGTTCTCGACGATCTCGCCCCAATCGCGGCGGTGGAGCTTGGCCCCGCCCTCGCCGGAGGAGCTGACATAGCCGATCGCGAAGCGGCGGTCGTAGGCTTCGGCGACGAGGGTGGCCTTGCCCCAGCGCGAGTGGCCCTCCAGGCCGACCTGTTTGGCGTCCACGGCCTTGTCGGTCGCGAAGTAGTCCAGAGCGCGGCTGGCGCCCCAGGCCCAGGCGCGCAATACGCCCCAATCGTCCAACTTGCGGGGCTGGCCCTTGTTGACCAGACCGATGATGCCTTGCGTCAGGCCCGCGCCGGTGTCGGCCTGCACGCTGGCGGTGTTCAGAACGGCGTAGCCCCAGCCCTTCGCCAGAACCTGTTGCTGCCAACTGGGGCCGAATGCGCCCGGCCCGCCGCGGCCCGTTGGCGGCATCGCCACTCCGCGCCCTGCCGGCGGAGCAGCCGCTCCGGCTGCCGCGGGCGGCGCCGCCGCGCCTCGGCCCGCGGTTGGAGCAACCGGTCCGCGGGCGGCCCCGCGCGCGCCGAAGCCGCCGAAACCACCAATGAACTGCATCATCACGGGCACTGGACCAGTGGCGTTGGCGGGGGTGGTCAGCGTGACCTGGATATCCACCGTAATCTGCGGATAGGAGGAGTTATCGACGTGGCCCACGAGCTGTTTCGTTACGATTGGCACGCCGCCAACCGTGTCCCTGGTCAGGCTGATTGGCCGCCATTGGACCTTGGGCATGTTCTTCGGGACCCGGCCGTAGACCTCGCGGTCGAAGTCCTCGACAATCTCCGGGCGGCGCGCGGTCCACCACATGGTGGGCGTGGTTACCTTCTTCCCGTTCTTCAACACCAGCGGGTCCGGCAGGTTGGGATACGGGTTGGCCTTGGCCTCATCGTAGTTGGCGTAATATGGCGACGCCTTGTTGCTGCCGTCCCTGCCACGGCGGATGGCGGTCATATGCAGGAGGTCCATCAGCCTCTGATGATCCTGCTCGCTTGTGAGCTGCCCCGGCGCGGGCGGCGCGCCCGCGGCAGGCTGCGCGGCCTGATAGGCCCAGCTTGCCAGAGGGGCGGCGGCCAGCGCCAACAGGGCCACGCAGAATATCCAACGAACCGATCGCGACGTGAGCACGGATTCCTCCTAAGCTGTCACTTGACCTCGCCAATCTCGAATATCTTCCCGTCGATCTCCTCGATCGAAATCACGAAGCGTTTGCGCTCCTGAAGCTTCGCATCCGGAACGGTGAAGGTCGCCCCGTTCATGCGGTCCAATGTGGCGCGTCCGGGGATCTTGTCCCGCACGATCAGCGAGTGGTTGTACTTCTGTCCCAGCAGCGGAACCCCGTCGAATACGCGCTGGGCGTCCGGATCGGCGATAACCTGGCCTTCCAGGCGATTGCCGTTCTTGTCTTCGGCGTAAACCCTCACGGTTCGCACCACGGCGGGGTAGTCGGAAGTATTGGAAACCCGGAAATCGATCATCGCCACCGAATTGTCGTCGTCGAGCGCGGCGGTGCGGACCTTGAGCACCTGGCCGGGCAGATCCAGATGCGCCCCGCGCGTAATGAACAGGATGATCCCGATCAGAACGAGAACGCATGCAACGCCGATGCCGCAAGCCTTCAGAAAGTCGCTATTCTTCGATAAGAACTCACGCAGTTTCTCTTTCATGACGACCTTTCCCACCTTGCGCAGGCCGGCGCTTGCGCGGCGGCGTTTCGGACGCCGCCAGGATGTGGCGCGCCGGGCGGTCTCCGCCGGTGGGGCCATGGCGCCCGGCTACAGAACCGATTGTAATAGATAGCATGGAGTGGACCAACAACGCCGGCCGGAACGCCGGCCGGAAACGGGCGTCGAGCGGGCAATCTTCGTCCTGTTCGGAAGAGCGGCGTACGACGCGTATGCCGCCGCGCTAAGCGTATATTGAACTCATGGCGCGCCTTCTCGCGGTCTTGCTGCTGGCTTTCTGCGCTTCCGCGCAAACGCCTCCGTTCTCCATCGATCGGGTCCTCGGTTTCGCGTTCCCGACGGAATTGACGGCCGCTCCGGACGGCGGCAAGGCAGCCTGGGTATCCAACTTGCGCGGCGTGCGCAACATCATGGTGGCGGAGCCGCCGCTCTACCGCGCGCGCAAGATCACCGGTTACACCGAAGACGACGGCCAGGAATTGCGCCAGTTGCGCTGGACCCCCGGCTCGGCCGCCATCGTCTACGTGCGCGGAGGATCGGCCAACCCGGCGTTGAACACCAGCGGCGTGTCGGAAGACGTGTGGCTCGTGGCTCCGGACGGCTCGGCGCCCCGCAAAATCGGCGCAGGCTCGTCCCCGGCCGTCTCACCGCGCGGCGACCGCATCGCCTTCGTGCTGGGCGGGCGGATCTGGCTGGCTTCGACGGATGGCAAGACGCCCCCGGCCCAGGCGTTCCAATCGCGCGGGGAATGCGCGCGGCCGGTCTGGTCGCCGGATGGCGCGCGCATCGCGTTCACCAGCGGGCGCGGCGATCATACCCTGATCGGCGTGTGGGACGCCGCGCCGGGCGCGCTGCGCTATCTCGATCCCAGCACGGATAACGACCGGGAGCCCGCATGGTCGCCCGACAGCCGCAGCGTGGCATTCCTCCGCATTCCCAGCAGCGGGCTGCGGCCGGTGCGCGAAGCGCAGCGCGCGGGCCGGCCGTGGTCCATCCGCATCGCTTCCGCCGAGACCGGCGCGGGCCGCGAGATCTGGCGCGCGCGCGAAGGCCCGGGCAGCGTGTTCCGCGAAGTCAACGCGGAGAACCAGGTGCTGTGGGCAGCCGGCGGACGGCTGGTCTTCCCCTGGGAGGCGGACGGCTGGACGCACCTCTATTCCGTCCCCGTTGATGGCGGGCAGGCCATGCTGCTGACGCCGGGCGCGTTTGAAGTGGAGGACGTGGCGCCGGCCCACGGCGCCCAGGAAGTCTTTTATTCCTCGAACCAAAACGATGCCGCGCGCCGCCATCTCTGGATGGTCGCCGCGGCAGGGGGCGCGCCTGTCGCGGTGACCACGGGCCAGGGGATCGAATGCTCACCGGCGCCGTTGAGCGGGGGCGATGCCGTCGCCCTGATGCGCTCGGAAGCGCAACGCCCGCTGCGCGTCGCGGTCCGCGCGGGGACCGAGGTTCGGGACGTGGACCCCGCGGCGATTCCGGCGAGTTTTCCGGCCGCCAGCATGGTAACTCCCCAGGAAGTGACATTCGCCGCCGCCGACGGCATGTCGATCCACGGCCAGTTGTTTATGCCGCCTCATCCCGCTGCCAGGCGCGCGCCCGCGGTGGTGTTCTTTCACGGCGGACCGCGCCGCCAGATGCTGCCCGGCTGGCACTACATGGACTATTACTCGAACGCCTACGCCTTCAACCAGTACCTGGCGAACGCGGGCTACGTGGTGCTCTCGGTGAATTTCCGCGGCGGCATCGGCTACGGCATGGAGTTCCGCGAGGCGCTGCGCTACGGCGCCTCGGGCGGCTCCGAATACGCCGACGCGCAGGGCGCGGGCGCGTACCTGCGGTCGCGCCCCGACGTGGACCCCGCGCGCATCGGAGCCTGGGGCGGCTCCTACGGCGGCTATCTGACCGCCATGGCGCTGGCCCGCGCATCGGATGTGTTTCGCGCCGGAGTGGACTTCGCCGGCGTACACAACTGGGCCACGGAGCTCCGCATTCCGCCCACCGAACCCGATTACAAGCCGGCCTTCGATTCCTCGCCCATGGCGTTCGTCGAGGATTGGCGCTCGCCCGTACTGCTCATCGCCGGCGACGACGATCCCGACGTGCAGTTCAACCAGACCGTCATGCTCGCAGGAGCGCTCCGCAAGCAGAACGTGGAAGTCGAGGAGTTGATTTTCCCGGACGAAGCGCATGGTTTCCTGCTGTACAGGAGTTGGGTGGCCGCTTATGAAGCGGCGGCGAGGTTTCTGGAGCGGCGGCTGAAGTAGCGGGCAAGACGGGGAGATTTCATGCGGGAAGAGGGGTGTGGCCCGTTATTCTCGCAGAACGCCGTTTGCGGAACAGGCTGGCTGGTGATAAGGGCCGTCGACAGGAATCGGCCGTCAGCTTGGTTTCCGGGGGTCGTTTCCCACATGGGGACTGGGGGGCGCTTGCCGGTGCAGATCCGCGGCCAGGTGGCGTCGGCGGAGCAATGGAGCCGGCAAGTTGAGCCGCGGTTGACGAGCGGTAGCTTTTACGCTACTGTTGGACGTGGACCCGATTGAGATTCTCCTCTATGCCAGGGGCCGCTCGACTCCGTTTTCAGATTGGCTTGCCTCGTTAAAGGACTCCCGGTCAGTTGGCATCGTGCGAGCGCGTTTGAATCGAATCCGGCTGGGCAACTTCGGCGACTGCAAGTCCATCGGCGGCGGCGTTGAGGAACTTCGGATCGATTTCGGTCCGGGCTATCGAGTCTACTACGGACGAGAGGAGTCGCTGGTAGTGATCCTACTCTGCGGCGGCGATAAGAGAACGCAAGCCGGACATTCTGAGGGCCCGGCAATATTGGAAGGAGTATTTGGATGCCAAAACCAGCGGTTAAGACCAAACCGTATCGGGAGAGCCTGCTCGATTCGCTCAAGGATCCGGACGAGGCGGCCCAGTACCTCAACGCTTGCCTGGAGGACGAGGACGAGCGTGTTTTTCTTCTGGCCCTTAGGGATGTTGCCGACGCCCACGGTGGCATTAGGGTCTTGTCGCGCAATGCCCACTTGAACAGAGAGAGCCTCTATCGAATGCTTTCCAAGTCCGGCAATCCTTCCCTCGACAGCCTGGCCGCGGTGTTAAATGCTTGCGGGCTGCGCCTGGCGGTCCAGTCCACCCAACCCCGGCGACAGAAGCGCAGAATCGCATGATGCGGCAGGGACCTCCCAGAAGGGACTTCCGGCTCGGAACCCAAGCCGGATATCCCAATGTGCGGGGAGTGCGCGTCGTTAGAACGACTCGCATCGACCAGGATGAACAATATGATGGTTCTTGTTGCCTGGTCCCTACCCCCTCGCCATTGCACGTGCCCGACTCTTGGCAACAATCAGTAGAGCCTCGGCAGCCGTAGGAGATGTTTCAGGGAACTCCAGCCATCGGCTCCAAACCTCGCGATCTTGAACATGAGGGGCTGGTTCCGCTTGGTGCCATTCGACGGGAATGTCCTCCTCATCGAAGAAGGCTCCATCTGACCACCCTCTCCAAGGCCGGGAATGCCGCGGGATTGGTGGGGCAGACCCCCTGGTCTGCGCGGGTCCCCCCGGACCCGCTCTCCGCTCGAAGAATCAAGGCCCTGTACAACCGCGGCAGGCCGGCGGGGGCGTCGGCCGCGGACCAGGGGGTCCGCCCTACCACTTATGCAGGTGTGCCGTTTACGGGAGAAGTTTGCGGCATTCCGCGAGGGCGCCCGCCCCACCGGGGCAAACCAGTGCGGCCGGGGGGCTTACTATTTAGGCTCGCCGAAGGTGATGGTGGATTTCCCTTCGTACTTGTGATAGTTGCGGAAATCGATGGTGTTGCGCGAGCAATTGCTCGTGCCGCGCTGGCAGCTCAGGGTCTCCGCATGGACGGGAAGCAGGTACTGCTCGGTCCCGCCCAGACGGATGTACTGGTAATCGGTCGCCGATTCCACGTGGTCGGTCTCGAAGGTGTCCGGGAAGCTGCGCGCCTCCATCTCGATCCGCAGCACGCGCGAGGTGGCCGGATCGATCCACGCGGCGCCGCTATAGCCGGGGCGGTAGCTCTGCGAACCGAAGCGGACGTTCCATACGGAGTTCTCGCGGGCGACCGTGAAGCTATATTGCTTGGCCCCGACCCCGGCAACCCGCGAATCCTTCTGGTAGTGGAATTCGGCGGCGGTAACGGGGGAAAAGAGACTGATCAGAATGGTCCCGAATTCACCCGTGGACCACGCCCCGCCCAGTTCCTCGATGGGCTTCTTCACCGGCTTGCCATCGATGGCGAGGTTCCGGTAGTCTTCCTTGCCATTTTCGTACACTACCTCGGAGGTGACCACGTCAAGGGCCTGCCAGTTTGCCGGCGTCGTCTGGCTCTCGAAGCGCGCAATGACCTCCTGGCAGACGTAGTTCGGCAAGGTCGCCGTGAAGTCCAGCGCGGCGTCGGCGGCCTTGCGTATGAGCGGGTCTTGCTGGCGAACGCCAAACGGCAGATCGTCGTCCGTGCGCATGACGGATGGTTGCGGCGGCGGGGCGGACGCGCGCACAGGGGGCCCCGCGGGGGGAGGAATCGCGGCGGCCGCGGAAACGGCAGGCTGTTCCTGGGGAACCTCGGCCGCGTGCTCGCGGCTTGGGTCGGCGGGCCTGCGCCGCTGTAACTGCGGGGGGCCGGGATCGTCCGCGTCAGGCTTGGCGGGCGGCGGCTTCATCTCGGTGCTGGACTGGGGCGGGGCGGCATCGCCCGCCCAGGTATCCGGGACGCCGCCGTTCCCGGCGCCCGCCGCGGCGGTGGAAGCGGCCTTCTCCCAATACACGTTCACGGCCGTGAGGTAGCCCGCCATGTCTTCCGGCCCTTCGACCGAGATCTGGTCGCCAGGCTTGAAGTCCGCCGGCTTCACCTCGTCGCCGTTCTTGAAGAACTTGGTCTTGTCGGTACGCTTGAAATCCAGCTCGCGGTCGTCGTCCAGACTAATGGTGATGGACTTGGCGTCCATCTGCTTGAGCTTGCCGCGAAAGTTGGGCATCGGTTGAGCGGAGTTCCTGCTCGCGCTGCCGCCCGACGGGAGCGGATTTCCGGGCGTGGAGCGGCCTGATCCGGGATAGGGGCGCTGGCCCGGGTAGGCGGGCGGATAAATCTGCGCCCAAGCCGAGCCGGCAAGGAGAAAAAACAGGAGTCCGGCGGCGGTCCACGCGCCCCGGCCGCGGACACAACTGGACGGCGGCCGGCCCGCGCCGGAAATGCGCTCCGGATGACTCATCAGTGGGTGAGATGCCTGGGAAGAGCGCAAGGTTACGCGGGGCTGAGGGTAGCGCCGCTTTTGCCATCGCAGCCCGGCGGCGGTTAGAATGGAGCTATGGCCAGAGGTTGGGAACGAGAGCCGGCCGCGGCAGCGGCCGGGATGGCCAAGGTTCGCCGCAAGGCCGTTTCGGATAATGCGCCCGATCCCGCGAAGCTTCAGTTGATCCGCAAGAAGGAGTCGATTCTTCTCTCCCGCGTCCGGGTGATCAGGGAATTGAACGCCTCCCAGAATCCGCGCTACAAGGCCCTGCTAGCCAAGGCCCTGGCGGATCTGGACGCTAAACTGTCGGCTTTCGCGGCCGATTAGGCGATCGATCGCCGGGCGTCCGGCTTGGGATGCCCGCAAGGCGCGGGTCGCGTTGCCCGATGGGAACGCCAGCGCCGCAGCCGCCGCGCAAGATTTGGAAGCGGGCTGCCGATAAGCATAATGTGACGCTATCGGTTTCGGCTGGCGAGGAGCTGAAGCAGCGCTTTGCCAAAGAACTCGCTCACCAGGTTCGCTACGCCTGGGTGATGTATGTCGTGTTCTTCGTGCTCTTTACGAGCCAGTCGCAGTACGGCATTCTCCATCCGGCCGCGGGTTGGACGTCCGCGGGCGCAATGTTGCTCGCGGGAGTGTACCGGACGTGGTGCGCGCAGCGCCTGCTGCATTCGAGTTCGGGCAAGGCGGAAGCGGAGCGTCTCAGATTCCTGCGCTCCGTCGCCTTCCACTCCGTCCTGTGGTCGGCGTCCATCTCATGCGCTCTGTGGGCCGTTCGCGGACGCGGCCCGCTGGAAACCGCAGTCATCATCGCGATCGCCGGCTTCTCCTCGGCCGGAGCCGGCGCACTGGCTCCGAACCCAGCTTTCGCCTGGATTCATGTGATTGGCCCGGGCGGCGCGGCGCTGGTCTGGGCTATTTGGGCGCAAGATCGGTTCGGCGTGCTCATGGTCACTCTGGTGGCCGCGTTCCTGGGTTTTGTCGCCGCGAGCATCGCGGTTCAGCACCGGCACGTGGCCGGCATGGTCCGCAGCCGCTTGGAGTTGGAGCTCCACGGCGCCGAACTGCGGCGCGCCAAGGAACTTGCGGAGGAAGCCTCCTCGGCGCGCGCCACGTTCCTTGCGAACATGAGCCATGAGATCCGTACTCCCCTAAATGGGGTGCTCGGCCTCACGCAAGTGCTGGATCTGACTTCGCTCACCCCGGAGCAGCGTTCCTTGCTGGACGCGCTCCGCCGCTCGGGCGACCATCTGCTGGCGATCGTCAACGATATTCTGGATTTCTCCAAAATCAACGCGGGGAAGCTGGAAATCGAGAACGTTTCCTTCGATCTGCGGACCCTCATCCAGGATGTCGCCGCGCCGCTCCAAGTGGCTGCGGAAGCCAAGGGACTCCAGTGGACCCTGGTCTTTCCCCCGGAGCTGTTCGCGGTCTACCAGGGAGATCCGGTCCGCATACGGCAGGTGTTGTGCAACCTGCTGCACAACGCCGTGAAGTTCACCGAGAGCGGGGAAGTGCGGCTGGTGGTCGAACGCGGGCAGCCGGGATGGATGCGTTTCACGGCCGCCGATACCGGTATCGGCATCTCGGCGGAACAGTGCAAGGGCCTCTTTCGGGACTTTGCCCAGGCCGACGCTTCCACTACGCGCAGGTTCGGCGGCTCCGGCCTGGGACTCGCCATCTCCAAACGCCTGGCGGACATGATGGGAGGCCGGCTTACCGTCGAAAGCGAACGCGGCAAGGGTTCGCGGTTTGTATTCGAGATACCGCTCCTCAGGTCCGAAAACGAAAAGAACATATCGGCTCTCAGCGCCGCTCTGCGCCAGCCGGTATTTCAACTCCCCGCCACGTGGCGGATTCTGGTGGCCGAGGACAATCCGATCAACCGGACCATCGCCGAACGATTTCTGGCCGGAAGCGGGGTGGCGGTCGATACCGCGGAGAACGGAAGGGCCGCCGTGGCTTTGCATGCCGCGCGGCCGTACGACCTCATCCTGATGGACTGCCACATGCCGGAGATGGATGGCTTCGAGGCCACGGCTGCGATTCGCTCTCAAGGCGCCGGAGCGGACGTCCCCATTATTGCGGTCACTGCCAGCGCCCTGCCGGAGGATCGCCAGCGCTGCCTGGCGGCGGGCATGAATGGCCACGTGTCGAAGCCTTTGTACCGATCCGAGTTGCTCGAAGCCATTGCGCACGCGATGCGGGAGCGCGCTTCCGGCTCCGCTCTTGGCCCGAAGCGTCCGTTGGCAGGCGAAAGCGCCTGCCCCGCCTCGGACGATCGCTTTGCGCGGCAAGTTGGGGCGGGCGCTTTCGCCTGCCAACACCCTGCGCCGCGGCATCCCCTAGCGAGGTCTTCGACCTCAAACCGACAGGACGGTTCACCGCCGAGACGCGGAGACGCGGAGTGAAACCAGACTTGGAACTCCGCGCCCTCGGCTCCCTCCGCGCTCGGCCCGGGTTTCCGGAACAGCCCGCCTCGAACACATCCCGTTTCCCTTCTTCCCCGGTTCGAGCGCTGAGCAAGCCGAGGACGCAGAGACGGATTCCCTTCCAAACTCGGCGCCTCTGCGTCTCGGCGGTATGTCCAAGAACGTGTCACCTTTGTTCAGATGCTGGTCCGATCAAACGTCTGGAACGTTAGACGCCCAAGGGCGTCGCGCTAACGCGCCGCCTGCTTCGGAAGCGTCCGGCCCGGAGGTACCATAGCCGGACGAATGGCGGACGCGGCATTGGAGTGGCTGCTCGAGGGCGACGCCTCGATTCGCTGGCAGGCGATGCGCGATCTGGCGGATGCGCCGGAACGAGCCGTCCGCCGCGAACAGCGGCGCGTGGCCCAAGCCGGTTGGGGCGCGCGCCTGCTGGCCTTGCAGGATTCCGATGGACGCTGGGGCGGCGGACTCTACACGCCGAAGTGGACTTCGACTACCTACACCATGGTCCTGCTGCGCGGCCTGGGGCTTCCGGCGGGTAATCCGAACGCATTGCGCGCCTGCCGCACTTCTTGAGAAAGCCTCTTGACAGCATCGACATTAAGCGCTACATTAAGTAGCGCTACAATGTTTAGCGCTAGAAAACCCCGCAAACCCCTGAGCGAGCTGGAACACCTCGTCATGGGAGTCCTTTGGGACCGCCGCTCCGCCACCACCGAAGACGTGCGCGCGGCGCTCGCCCAACGCCACCCGATGAAGGAATCGACCGTGCGCACCATCCTCAAGCGCCTGGAACAGAAAGGCTACGCGCGGCACGCGGTCGAAGGCCGCACGAACGTCTACGCCGGCGTGGACGCGCCGCACAGCGTGGCCGCCGGAGCCGTGCGGCAGATCATCGACCGTTTTTGCGGCGGCTCCGTCGAGCAGCTTCTGGTCGGAATGGTCAACAACGACGTTGTGGATGAGCGCGAACTCCAGCGTCTGGCGCAGCGCATCGCGCGGCGGAAGAAGGGCGGCAAGGAGGCATGAAATGGAAACGCTGGCGTACCTTGCGAACGTAACCGCGCGGTCGTTCTGCCTGGCGGCGGCCGCACTGACCGCCGTCTGGCTGTTTCGGGTGAAGACGGCGGCGGCGCGCCACGCCGTCATGACCGCCGTTGCCGCGGGCATGTTGTCGCTGGCCGCCCTCACGCCCGCACTTCCGCCCCTCCCCGTGCGCGTGCTTCGCGCCGGGCGCGCGGCCGCGGCCTTCCCTGCCCCGGTCTACACGATGGAGCAGCCCGCGCCGCTGGAACCGTTGGCCGCCGATCGGACGCCGGCCTTAAGCCCGTCCCGATGGCGGCCGCACGTCGAATGGCCGACGGCCGCCGCGATTCTCTATTACGCCGTTTCGGCGGCTTTTCTCCTGCGCCTGATCTACGGCTATCTCTTCGCGCGCCGGTTGGTGGCCGCCAGCCGCCGCGAAGGGGACATCCGCGCGTCGGCGTGGATCACGGTTCCCGTGACGGTGGGCTGGTTGCGACCGAAGATCCTATTGCCGGCCGATTGGAAGGCGTGGGCGCCGGACAAGCTTGAAGCCGTGCTGGCGCATGAGCGGACGCACATCCAGCGGGCGGATTGGGCCATCGGAACGCTGGCGGCGGTGAACCGCTGCGTGTTCTGGTTCAACCCGCTGGCTTGGTGGCTGGAACGAAGGATGGCGCTTCTGGCGGAGCAGGCCTGCGACGACGCGGCCGTGCTGGCCACCGGCGCCCGCGAGACGTACGCGGAAGTCTTGTTGGATATGGCGGCGGCTGTGAGGACCGGGCGTGGCCGGATCGCATGGGAGGCGATGGCCATGGCGAGAACGGCGGAAGTACGAAAACGAGTAGAGCGGGTTTTGGACGAAGCCAGGCAAATTCCGCGCGGGCTGACCCGCGCGCGATGGGCGGCGCTGCTGGCGTGCAGCCTGCCAGTCGTCTATCTGGCCACGGTAGTTCAACCGGCGCCGGCGCGGAGCGCCGCGCCCGCGACGCAGGCGGATCTCGCGCAGCCAGCGCGGGCCCCGATGCCTCCGGCGCCGGAGATCGCACAGGCGCAGCCCGCGGCTGCAACGCCGGACCAGCAGCCGGCGAAGCCGTCCCAGCCGGATCGCCGCTACCTGGCCCTGTTCTTCGAAATGGGAATGCTCACCCCATCCGACGTCCCCAAGAACTTCGCCGCCTTTCAAGAGATGAACGCCGGCAAGACAAAAATCGAGTTCAGCAGCAGCGGAAATAACCCCCTCCAATCGTTGCTGAAGCCGGGGGATTTCGTGGCCGTTATGTCGATGGACGCCGGCGGGTCGTTGCGGGTAAACCAGGATTTCACGGACGACCAGAACCTCGTGTCCAAAGCCGTTCAGGAACTGGCTCTCTCGCAGACCATCCCAAAATATCCCGACGCCGACAAACGCGTGGCGGCTTTGGCGGATGCGATTAGCATTCTGTCGCCCCTGGCGGGAAGCAAGGCGCTGGTACAGTTCACCGCCGGCCCGTCGCTGTCGCAACTGGCTAGCTCTGAGCAGTGGCGCTACCTCGCCGACCTGACGCGCTCGTCGAACACCGCGTTTTCTGCCTTGATGATCTCTAACGGGCGAGCCTTCGGGGCGTTTGTAACTGCCTTGGGCCGCCCTCCCTACACCTATGTGCTTCCGCGCAGCACCGCGTTCGTTCATAGTATCGACGCCGTATATCCCCTTCCACGCGACCCGCTCGTGCCCGGCGTCAAAGGAGACGTGGAATTTCGAGTGACCCTGGGCCCCGGCGGGCGCGTCAAAGAGGCGCATTTCCTCAGCGGCAATCCGTCGCTCGAGTCCCAGGCCAGGGAGATGCTCGACCGGGAGGCGTATGAGCCGCCCGGCGTGAGCCACGAAAACGTCGCGGGGTTTGAGACCAAAGCGTACGTTCAGTTCGCGCTGGACCACGGCTCGCCCACGCGCGCGCCCGAGATAGTGGACTTGGCGGGGGCCACCCAAGCCAATCAGGAGCCCGATACCCCGCCCACTGTGCTGAGGAAAGCGTATCCGGACTATCCATTGGAAGTGCGGGCGAGCGGATTGCAGGGGATTGTATCGCTCTCCGCCACCATCGGGACCGATGGCATCCCCAAGGACATTCAGGTACTGAGCGCGCCGCCGGGCGGCGGATCGGATGAGGCGGCTCTGAGAGCCGCTGCCTTGAGAGCCGCCGGCCTGTGGCGGTTCGCGCCGGCTCGCGATCACAGCGGGCGGCCGGTGGAATCGCCTGTCACTCTTCAGATGACTTTTCGGCTGATGTAACCTCGCGGCCGCTTGGGCGCCGGCGATGCGGGGATTGTCGGAAAGTGCCCGCCGCACCCGAGAGCCTACAAATACTTCTGCACGCGCTCGCGGAAGCGGGTGTAGATCCACGAGACGCCGACCAGGATCAATCCCAGCGCGATGAACGAGAGAATGCGCGGCAGGGTGTCCAGGAAGCTCAGGTCGTAGACGAACAGCTTCAGAATGCAGAACAGCAGCAGCGCGAGGCCGGAGAGCCGCATCACGCGATCGCGCAGCGGAAAACCGGCGCCCAGAAGACCGAGGCCCTCAAGGCCCCACGCCACGGTCAGCACGCTGCCCGAGATTCTGTAATAGAGCAGGCCGGTCAGGAGCGCGGTCGCGAGCACCGAATAGTAGAGGCGCTCTTTCCGGCCGCGCGTGCTCAGCAGTTGCGCGGTATAGAAACAGGCGATTGCGAGGGCCGCGGCCAGCATGGTCTGGTGCGACCAGAAGTTGACCGCCCAGCAGCAGGCGAAGGCCGCCGCCGCGAGCGCGTAGGCCTGCCAGCGCAACGCTTGCCGCTCGATCCGCGGGGCCATGGCGGCGAGCAGCAAGGCTTCCGCCGCCCATGCCGGACCGGCCCAGGCGTGCGGCAGTACGGCGCGCAGCAGGATTGCCGCAAGCGCAGCGCCGGCCGTCGAGGCGATATCGAACAGCGTGGAGCGTTCCGATTCGAGGAACCGGTCCTCGGCCGACCAGAGCGCGCACAGCGCCGCGGCACAGCTCACCGCGGCGCCAATGGCGATCGAAAGGGGCGGGTGCGGCATGGTAAACAACGTACCCGCCGCCGCCAGACTCGCGAGCAGATACCCCTGGCGCCGGAAATCCGCCAACCGCCGCCACCACCCCACGAAGAATGGCCCGGCCGCCAGGAGGAACCACACCCGGCCGCACTCTCGCGCGGGCGCTTGGTGGCCCGCGATCAGAGCCGCCACCGCCGCCGCGGCGTACCCATAGAACGTATCGGCGGCGCGCATCGCACGGTTGGCATAGAAAACCAGCGCGGTGAGCGCGGCTGCGGGCGTCCACGCGGACACGGGAAGATCCGTCACTTCGACCGCGGTCAAGTGGACGAGTTCCAGCGCGAACAGCGGCACGGCCAACAGGCGCAGATATTTCGCGCGGAAGCGCAGGCCGCACAGGTGGAACAACTCGGCCTCGGCGAGAAGCGCAACCAGCAGCCACTGGTGGTCCAGGCGCCGGAAGATGGCCGCGGCAGCCAGCGCCGCGGTCAGAGTGGCTGGCGCGTGCCACGCTCCCGAGAGAAGCTCGGCGTCCGGATGCAGGCGCGCGCGCAATGCTCCGCTTATGGCATAGGCGATCGCGGCCACGGCAAGAAACGCCCACAGGCGGCCGGGATCGGCGGCGTTCCATTTCAACAACGAGAACGAGAGGAAGCCCGCCGCGTTCAGAGGCATCAGCCACGGTATAGGGTCCAGAATCTCGAAGCCCTCAAACAGCAGCCAATAGACGGCGAAGACCGCCTGGGACGACCACAGCGGCGCGCTGGGATCGCCGCGCAACCCGCAAACGGCATAAGTGGCGACGACCCCGAACAGGGGCAGCGTCCGCCAGCGAAAGCGGCGCGCGATATACAACAACGAAGCGGCCAGCGGGACCAGCGCCACCACGGAGAGCGGCGTGACCTGGGTGATTGCCAACGCGGCAAAAGCGCTGAAGTAAGCCACCCCCGCGACGGCCTCGGAGCGGTATCGCAAGGCGTGCGCGATCATCCCCACGGCCACCGCGATCAACAAAACGGCGCCCGCGACCGGACTGTGGATCACCTTGGCCGCGTCGAGCGCCTGCATGGCATAGACCGTGAAGTAGAGAGCCGCCCATCCGCCGCCGATCAAGCCGCGCGCGAAGGTCTGGTAGCGCGGGCGGCGTTCGTAGAAGATGCCGGCACCCAGCATCGCCGTTCCGGCAACCAAGCCAATGGCGTCACGCCCCGCCGGACCCATGTGGCTGAACGAGTAACCGAGCGCCAAGGCGATGCCCACCACCAGGACGAACGCGCCAATCTTGTTCAGCCAGTTGCCGCCGAGCAAGGTCTCCCATTCGGCGCTCGACCGGCGCCCGGAAACCGGGACCGCGGTGAACGCCGGAGCGGGCGGCCAGTGAGGCGGGACTTCCAGCCCGGCTTGTTCGGGTTCGGCGGACGGCGTGGAGGGAGCCTCAATCGGCGCCGGAAGCTGCGAAGCAACAGACTGGCAGGCGAAAGCGCCTGCCCCACCCTGTGAGGGCGGCGGCGCCGCGGGCGGGATGGCAACTTCGGCTGCGGGACGTCCGCGCTGGGCCGCAGCCGCGTCTTCGAGGGTCCAGATTCGCTTCGTGATCTCGGCGATCCGCCGGTCGATTGCGTCGAAGCGGGCGAGAATATCGGATTCGGTCATCATGTGCTCCCGGGCGCTACACGAGTGCCCCTGCTAACTCCCGCGCGCGTTCCTTCAGCACGCGCAGATCCAGTTTGCCCGTGCCCAGCATGGGAAGCTCCGCCACCTGGTAGAGGTTCTCGCGCTTGGGCAGCCAGAGGCGCGGCAGATCCGTTTCGGAAAGCCGCCTCCACAATTCCGCGGGGCCGATGGCGGGGCAGGCGTATAGCGCCGCCAACCGCTCGCCCCGGTGGTCGTCGGCGATGGCCGTCACGGCGCAGGGGAACTCGCCGAGAATGCCGCTGATGGCCTCCTCGATACGAATGTGGGGAACCATTTCTCCGCCGATCTTGCTGAAGCGTGAAAGCCGGCCGCCGATGCGGATGAAGCCTTCTTCGTCGATCAGCGCGATGTCGCCGGTAATGTACCACCCGTCATGGAAAACTGCGGCCGTGCGCTGGGGGTCGTTCAGGTAACGGGTCATGCGGTTGGGCCCCTTCACCAGCAGCAGTCCTTCCTGGTTGGGCGGAAGCGGCTCGAAGGTCGCCGGCTCCACGATTCTCGCCGCGACGCCCGGCAGAGGATGGCCCACGGTCCCGGGCTTGTGGCCGGTCTGAGCCTCCTGGCCGTCCTTGAAATCGGGCGCGTTCACGGCCACCACCGGCGACATTTCGGTGCAGCCGTAGCCTTCCAGCAGCTCGATCCCGAACTTCTCTCGAAAGGCGGCGCGGACCGGCTCGCGCAGCCTCTCCGCGCCGACCAGCGCAAACCGCAGGCTGGAGAACTCCTCTCTGGAGCACTTGCGCGCATACGTGGAGCAGAACGTCGGGGTTGCGAGAAGCAGCGTCGCGCGGTACTTCGAGATCAGCCGGCCGATCGCTTCGGCGTCCGTGGGGTTTGGGTGATAGACCGCGCCGCAGCCAGCGGCCAGCGGGAACCAAAGCGTCACCGTGAAGCCGAACGCATGGAAGAACGGCAGCGCGCCGACGATGCGGTCCCGCCCGCCGATCCAGAAGAGCTGGGCTATCGCCTCGATGTTCGAAAGCACGTTGTAGTGCGAAAGCACGATGCCTTTGGGAACCCCCGTGCTGCCGCTCGAGAAGATGACGGCGGCCGCCGAATCGGGCGTGCGGCCGCCGCGCGTGAGGAATCGAGCAGGCGCCAACCGGGCAGATAATAGCGCCCGCAGACGGGCCCACTTTCCGGCGTGGCCAAGCACGTCCTCAACGAATACCATGCCCGGCATCTCTGGGATATTCGCCTTGGCGCGGAAGACCTTCGAGGTAACGATGACGCGGATGCGGCACTGCTCCACGGCGGACGTCATGGCTGCGCGGCCGGCGGTGAAGTTGAGGTTTACCGGCACGCGGCCAGCCAGCGTAATCCCGATATTGACGAGCGCGCCCGCCACGGAAGACGGCAACAGAACCCCGACCATCTCATCGCCGCCGGTTCTGGCGCGGATCCAATCGGCCACCATCAGGCCGCCCGCAAGCAACCTCCCGTACGTGAGTTCCCGGCCTGTGGAATCGGCCATCGCGAAGCGGCCCCAATTGCGGCGCGCGTTGCGGATCAAGCGGCGGTCCAGCAGGTCGCTCGCGGTCTTGCGCCGCTCCCAGGCGTCGCTCGCGAGTTCCTGGATGGCCAGCCGCACCTGGTTGGCGGTCGAGGAAGGCGGCATCGGCGCGCCGAAGGACACCGTCACCGGATACGGAATGCGCTTGGGCCATTTCCAAAAGAACTTGCCACGCTCGAAGCTGAAAATGCTCCCCCACAACCGGTCGAGGTGGACCGGAATCACAGGAACGTCCAGGCCTTCGACGATCTTCTCCATGCCGCGCTTGAAGGGCAGCATGTTGCCTGTCCGGCTTACCGCGCCTTCGGCGAAAATGCAGACCGCGTCGCCGCCAGCGAGCGCCCGCCGCGCCGCGTGAATGGACTCCAACATCTCGCGGCGGCTGCGGTTGCTCACCGGGATGGCTTTGGCCAGCCGGAAGAAGCCCTTCAGCGCTCGCGCCTCGCAGTAAGGTTGCCACATCATGAAGCGGATGAAGCGCTGCACCGAGGCGCCGATGAGAACGCCGTCCACGTGCGACATGTGGTTGGCCACCAAGAGCGCCGGGCCGCGGAACGGCACATTTTCCCGTCCCTCGACGCGGATGCGGAAAACGCTGTGCGTTACCAGCCACATTACGAACCGGACGAAGTATTCCGGCACAATCGTCAGGATGTATTGCGTGACGAGCAGCGTCGCGACGCCGAACCCCAACAGGATCGCGGCGGCGCCGACGTGCAGCTTGCCGTGCAGCAACAGAATCGTGGCCGACGCGATCAACATCCCGATGGTCTGATAGAAGTTGTTGGCGGCCACCACGCGGCCTTTTTCCTGGCCGCCGCTGCGCTGCTGGATGAACGCGAACAGCGGCACGACGAACAGGCCGCTCGCCACGGCCAGCAGCGTCACCACGACGGCCGAAAACGTGAACGACCCGCGCGCCGCGTACAGCGCCACGCCGAAAACGCCCATCAATCCGGAGCCGAGCGGGACCAGCCCAAGCTCCACCTTGTCGCCCGACCAGCGGCCCGCCAGCATGTTGCCCGCTCCGATGCCGATCGCCAGGCACATCCATAGGACCCCGATGCCATTCGTGCCCGCCTTCAGCGACTCCGCGCCGAAGTACTCCAGGCCGTTCCGCAGCAGCACGGCCACGAACCAGAAGTATGAGACGCCCAAAACCGCCAGCCACAGAGGCCGATCCTGGATCAGGCGCTTCGTGCTGGTTCCGATCTCCGCGAAGGGATTTAGCCGGAACCGCCGCGGGGCGCGCGCCGCCGGCACCCGCGTGATTCCGCGGCTGACCAGGAAGCCGGCTACGGCGATCGCCAGCGTCGCCAGCCCCATTCTCCACGCCGCGTGCGCCCAGGCCGCGTACAGGAAAGTGCCGGTCAGGATGCCGAGGACGATCGCCAGGAACGTGCTCATTTCCAGCAGGGCGTTGCCGCGCGAAAGGTCTTCGTCGCGCAGGATCTCGGGAACAATGCCGTACTTGGCCGGGCTGAAGATCGTCGAATGCAGGCCCATGAGGAAGACCACCAGCAACATTCCCTCGAAGCGGCCCGCGACAAGCGCGCCCAGCCCCACGGCCATTGCGAAGATTTCGAATACCTTCACGCCGATCAGCACGCTGCGCTTGCTGACGCGGTCGGAGAGATGGCCCGAATAGCCGGAACAAAAGAAGAACGGAAGGTTGAAGACCGCCGGGACCAGAGGCACGTACGCCCCGCCATGAACGTACAACGCATAGATGGCTACGATGGTCTGGTAGACCTGGTCGTTGAACGCTCCCAGGAACTGCGTCCAGAGGAACGCCCGGAAGCCCCGATTCTTCAGAAGGTCGCTGAATCTGCCGTCTGCCATGGCCTTGTTTAAACACGCCTGTCGCCGGGAAGAAACTGTTTAGAATCAATGCCGCCACCAGTCATTGGAAACGAGTATGTACATTCTAGGTCATTGTAATGTACAATCTATGCACATGGCTTGGATTCCAGATTCGGAGCGTGGGTTTCTTGAAAGCGTGTCCCGGCTGGGCTACTGCAATCCCTTTCTGCCGGAACGGGTCAGTTTCGAGCGCGCGGCCCTGGGCGGCGATTTCGTGGAAGGCGAGCCGGTCTGGAGCCAGCAGGTGGCCGAACCCGAACGGCCGCGCGCCAATGCGTGGCGCATCACGGAGAAGCTGGAGCGGGTCGCGGAGGGGTTGCGGGCGCGGCTGGCGGCGGGCGCCGGGGCAGGCGAGCGGGACCTCGCGCTGTACGAGGACGCCGTGCTGCTGCTGCTGTATCAGCGTTTCTACCCCGACTTCTTCGAGGCCTCGTTCGGGCCATCCGCCGCCAAGCCCGACCCCGCGCGCTGGCGGTTCTATAGCAACTTCCTGGCCGGCTGGCGGCATTTCTTCCACATCGAGGGGGTGCGCTTCCCGACCGGCCACGACCCGCGTCATACCTTCGCGTGCTTCCGGCAAATCCAGCGGGCCTTCGAGCAGGTCTTTCGCGAGATCATCGGCGGTTCCATGCCCGCGGCGCGGCTGCGCGCGGCGATCTGGCAATCCATCTTCACGCACGACATGCGGCGCTACCGGCGGACGCTCTACGCGCGCATGGGCGAGTTCGCCACCCTGATCACCGGTCCATCGGGCAGCGGAAAGGAACTGGTGGCGCGGGCCATCGCCCAGTCGCGCTACGCTCCGTTCGACGACCGGCGGCTGGCCTTCGCCGACGAGGGCGCAGCCTCGTTCTTCCCGATCAACATCTCCGCGCTCTCGCCGACGCTGGTGGAATCGGAGTTATTTGGCCACCGCCGCGGCGCATTCACCGGAGCGGTGGCGGACCGCAAAGGGTACCTGGAAACCTGTCCGGAGCTGGGATCGGTATTTCTCGACGAATTGGGCGACCTCGACCCGGCCATCCAGGTGAAACTGCTGCGCGTGATCGAGACGCGCACCTTCCATCCGGTGGGTGACACGGCCGGGCGGCAGTTCCGCGGGAAGCTAATCACCGCCACGAACCACGACTTGCCCGCCGCCATGCGAAGTGGCCGGTTCCGCGAGGACCTCTACTATCGCCTGTGCTCGGACCAGATCGCCACGCCTTCCCTCGCCGAGCAGTTGGCCGATTCGCCCGGCGTGCTGCGCGATCTGGCGTGGTACATGGCGCGCCGCGTAGCGGGACCGGAAGGGGAAGAACTGGCCGCCGAGGTGATGCGGTGGATGGAGGCCAACCTCGCCCCGGACTATGCCTGGCCGGGCAACTATCGCGAGCTGGAGCAGTGCGTGAAGAATGTGCTGATCCGCAGAGATTACCGCCCGGCGCGCACGGCCGCCGAAGACCCGGCGGGAGAGTTCTGGCAGGACGCGCGCGCGGGCAAGCTCACCGCCGACGAACTGCTCCGCCGCTACGTCACCCTCGTCTACAGCCGGACACGCAGCTATGAGGAGACCGCCCGCAGGCTGGCGCTGGACCGGAGGACGGTGAAGAGCAAGGTGGACGCGGGGCTTCTGGAGAAACTGCGAGCGTAGAGTCGGCCGGGGAATAACCAGTTCAATCGCCGCCGGCGGGTCCAATGCCTAGTATCGCGACCGTGAGGAAAGGTGCGATTTCTGTGGGGCAGGATGGTATCCTGCGCGGCGATTGGCAATCGCCGCGCGTGCCGGTTGCCAACCGGCACGCAGCTTGCCAAGCTGCCCCACAAACGAACCCTTTCAAGCGGTCAGAGACCTGGTCCACCCCGAGCCGGCCGAAAAGCGCAACTGGACTCCGGTTCGGATACGGACTACTATGCTGTCAAAGGACTCTTACTGTGAGCAACCGCCGTCTTTCTCTTTTTCTATGCGCCGGACTGGCGCTCATGTGGCGCTCTAGCCTGGATGCTCAAGTGGACAGGCCGCCCGGCCTGGTGAGCGACCTGGTGGATGTGAGCGGCGATTTCCACGAATACAGGAACACCTACTTCCTGGCCGACAAACTCGCGGGCTTCGACCCGGCGAGCGGAGTCGGCGCGATTACCTGGGCGCGCAATCAGCTTTACCCCCGGATCGCGTTCAACAACATGGAGAACGTGCTGCGGCCGTTCGAAGGCGTCACTTTCCCGGAGGGAGAATACGCCGTCAATCAAACGCTGCCCTTCTCTATCCAATTCGTCTCGCCACGGGCGGTTCGAATCCGCATCCGGACCGGGCCGCGCGCGCGAGCCGAGGAACCCTCGCCAATGCTGGTCCGCGAGCCGCCTCGGGATGCTTCGTGGAAAATGGCGCGCATCGCCGGCGGCTACCGCTACGCGAGCGAGGCGGGTTCCGTCACGATCCTGGAGAACCCCTGGCACATCGAGTTTCGCGACGCCCAGGGCCGCCTGCTCACCCAGACCGATCACAGTTCCGACAATGCGGCGCAGCTCGAACCGGTCCTGCCGTTCTCGTTTATCCGGCGCGCCTCCGACTATTCCCGGAGCGTCGCCGCCGTGTTCTCGCTCGCGCCGGGGGAGAAGCTGTTCGGCTGCGGGGAGAGCTTCACGCGGCTCGATAAGCGCGGCCAGAAGGTGGTCTTATGGGCGAACGACGCCAACGGCGTGGAGACCGGCCGCATGTACAAGCCGATTCCGTTCTTCATGAGCAACCGCGGCTATGGCATGTTCGTCCACACCTCGGCGCCGGCGACCTTCGATTTCGGCGCGACGTTCGGCAATACCAACGCCTTGCTGCTGGGCGACGACGAACTCGACCTGTTCGTGTTCCTGGGCGCGCCCAAGGACATCCTGAACGAATACACGACTCTGACCGGAAGGCCGCCCATGCCGCCGCTCTGGTCGTTCGGCCTGTGGATGAGCCGGATCACGTACTACTCCGAGGACGAGACGCGCGCGGTGGCCGCGAAACTGCGCGAGAACCGCGTCCCAAGCGACGTAATCCACCTCGATACAGGCTGGTTCGAGACCGACTGGCGGTGCGATTACCAATTCTCCAAGACGCGCTTCAAAGACCCGGCGAAGATGATCGCCGACCTCAAACGCGACGGATTCCACATCTCGCTTTGGCAGCTTCCCTACTTTGTCCCCAAGAATTCGCTGTTCCCGGAAATCGTGGCCAAGGGTCTGGCGGTCAAGGACGGCAAGGGCGGCCTGCCGTATGAGGACGCCGTGCTGGACTTCACCAACCCGGCGGCGGTCGCATGGTACCAGGAGAAGATCGCGAGTCTGCTCAAGATGGGCGTGGGCGCCATCAAAGTCGATTTCGGAGAGGCCGCGCCGCTCAACGGAATCTATGCCAACGGCCGCAGCGGATTCTACGAGCACAACCTCTATCCGCTTCGCTACAACAAGACCGTGGCGGATATCACGCGGCAGGTCACCGGCGAGAACATCATGTGGGCGCGGAGCGCATGGGCCGGCAGCCAGCGCTATCCGCTGCACTGGGGCGGCGACTCGGGCGCGCAGGATTCCGGCATGGCTGAGACGTTGCGCGGAGGGCTTTCCCTGGGGTTGAGCGGCTTCACCTTCTGGAGTCACGACATCGGCGGCTTCGCGGCCAAGACGCCGGAGGAGCTTTACCGGCGATGGATGCCTTTCGGAATGCTCACCTCGCACAGCCGCTGCCATGGCACGCCGCCCAAGGAGCCGTGGGAGTACAGCGCCGCATTCCTGGACGACTTCCGCCGCGCGGACGAGATGAAGTACCGGCTTATGCCCTACGTCTACGCTCAGGCCAAGGATGCCAGCGAGCGCGGGCTCCCCATGGTGCGCGCGCTATTCATCGAGTATCCCGGCGATCCCGGCTCCTGGCAGGTGGAAGACGAGTACCTGTTCGGTTCGGATATCCTGGTGGCGCCGTTGATGGAGACGGGCATCCCGGCGCGCGACGTCTACCTGCCGCCCGGCCAATGGATCGATTACCAGAGCGGCAAGGCTTATGCCGGCGGCTGGCACAACATCCCGGCGGGCCAGATTCCGGTGGTGATGCTGGTGCGCGAAGGCGCCGTGATTCCGCATATCAAGCTGGCACAGTCCACCGCGCAGATGGATTGGTCGAACATCGAGATGGTGGTTTTCGCCGCCAACGCGCAGAACGCGCAGGGTCTGGTCTGCCTGCCCTCGGACAATGTACTGCGCCGGGTCGAAGCCGTACGGCGCAACGGCGTTTTCGCGCTGGCGGGCGATCCGCTGGCCGGGAAGGCCGCCTCGACCGTGCGCATGTATTCGGCGGCCGCGCGGTAAGAGACTGGCCGCTTCAGACCCTACTTGTACCGGTACACATTCACGCGCTGGATGGCGCGCTCGGCGAACGAAAGGTGCGGTTGGGCAAAAAGCCGCACGCCGAAGCCCGACTGGTTCGTGATTACGGCCAGGGTCGCGTGCAAGGTTCGCAAGCCCTGCCGGTCGCCGTATCGGATGATAAGACGCTCTGCCGCCGGATAGTGGAATTCGCCAACCGCGACGAGCGCGATTGCGCCGCTTGCGACGTCATCGGGAAATCGAATACGCAGGGCGGCGGATCTTTCGCTGTCCGGATGACCGGTGCGCGTTTTCAGCGCCAGTGCGGAGTGCAACTCAACGCCGGCAAGGCGGGAGATGACGATTCGCCGGTCCGGACCGCCAAACATGGCTGCGACTTGCTGGGAGCCTGGTTCTGGGTGATAAAGCTTAATCAGCGCGCTGGAGTCGAAGAAGTAGTTCACCGCTTTCAGAACCGCTCCTCGCGCTCCGCGATGATCGCCTCAGACCAGGAACTGGCGTCTCTTGCCGTCATTCCGCGGACCTCCTCGTGAGTGGGGATGTAGCCCGCAGCCGCGACTTCCGTGCGCGCCTGTTCCAAGAAACTCCGATCGACCAGGGACGCCAAGGAATCGCCTGAACTGCTGGAGACGGCGACCCTAACGCGCTGGTGCTCTTCCAGCGGCAGAGGTTCCAATGGCCGTAGGACGCCGTTCTCATAAACCGCGTCCACATGGTTGGTCATAACGCCTCTATTTTACGCTGGTTTCGCGCCCGGGCGCCCGCTGCAACAGCACAGGGTTCGGTGGGCTCGAAGCAGTTAATGGGCGTCCTTCTCGCGCCAGCGCAGCCTCCAATTCCACCGCTCGCCCCGATCACATCCGCTCACCGATCGTTGCAGTGCTCCGGGTTGAGAACGGTGAAGCTTTCGAGAGCCGCAACCTCACAGAGAACCTTGTCGGCGGCCACGAATTGGTCAACCAGGCCCTGGCTTCTCAGCCGGAGCGCAACCGCAATCTGAAGGGTGATAGAGCTTCGCAAGCGCGCTGGAATCGAAGAAGTACGCCGCCACGTTCAGCGGTCCTCACGCTCAGCGATGAAGTCCGCCGTCATCGAGCCCGGAATCTTGGATAGCCTCCGACGCACCTCTTCCAGGCCGGGAGCCGCCTCAGCGCCAGCGAGTCTCCGCCGAAGACCTTGGACGAAATCCGCGTCGATCTGGCCAAGTGCGGAGCGGTCCGCCTCCTGGGTGATACTCACGACGACACGCTCATTCTCGGCCAAATCCAGAGACTGCAAGGGCTTGAGCATGCCATTCTGATACACGGCATCGACTTGCATGGGCATATTCCTATTGTATGCCTTTCGCTGGCAGTCGCTCCGCGCGCTTCATCGCCTGGCTGCGGGACACCGCGCACCTGCCGTGACGGCAGAGGGTCGGGGAGCATCCAAGCCCCAATTTGCAAGGGCCGCGCGGCGTTTTCGCCGATGATTGTAGTCGGAATTGTAGACGCGCCAGCGTCGCAACAGCGTCCTTCCGATGGCCACCAATGAGTGTAAGTAATTGATTTGATTGGTCGGGGCGGGGCGATTTGAACGCCCGACCCCCTGCGCCCAAGGCGGTTGCCGGCATTTTGCGGAAAGGCCTTGTTTTCAGGCATTTACGTTTCAACGAGATACGGACAGCCTGTTGAAGCTTGTTGAGGCCTGTTGAAGCCGGGGGTTTTGAGAAGCTACAAAATCGTCTACAGCGCCAGGGAACCTCCGGCTACGGGAATTGCTCGGAACCAGGCGGGAGTCGGACTTACCGAGGTTGCATCGGTCGCGAAGAAGCTGAAGGTCTTCAAAGACCGTCTCGCGTAGAGGCCGCTATAAGGGATGATGCGTGCGGACGGCGGCGGTCAACTGAAGCGAGCCGTCCGTTTGGGGTTGTCCTGTTCGCGGATTTCCGGGTACCCCTTTTCAGCGACCAGATCGTCCGCCAGCAGTTCGATGGTGTAGCGTTCGGAGATCAGGAATTCTGGCCGTGCCTCCTGTCGCCAGCAAAGTGGTATGGTGTGAGATCAGACCAAGGACAGGATCGAGCACCATGTACGTTTGTCCCCTACCAAAACCGCACCATAGCAAGCTGACGGCGCTAGCCACAAACCGAAAGCTGCCCGATGTGGACAAGCCTAAAGTTCAGGAGGCGCTGGGCCGATATGCTCATTGGGTCAAAACGATGGATGAGTTAGACCTTGAAGGGCCTGCGTTGCTGCAGCGCTTGGTTGAGTTGTTAAACGGGTACAAACGATACATTGAGGTCGATCTGATTTATGACTCAGCCGCGGATTTCTTATACCGCCAAAAGGGGCAGCATAAGGTGGACAATTCCGTGCTGGAAGAGTTCCTTCCGCGGCTTGCTGACACCCGGCTTGTCCCCGGCCTCATTCACGCCAAGAGTTGCACCGCTGGGCCGCAGAGCGCGTTTGCGGCATTCACGTTCTCTGGTACTGTGCATACCCTCCTTGCTGACGGTGGCATATTCATTAAGGTCAAAGACCAAGACTATGCCCTTTCTAAGCGGGTCTTTTTGAAGGCTTCAACGAACGCCGATTTCGACGAAACGGACACGATCTCGACAGAACTGAATGTCGCGTATTTGGCCGCTGAGTGCAAGACAAACCTCGACAAAACGATGTTCAATGAGGGGCTGGAGACGGCGCGCGCCTTGAAGCAAGCTGTCGCTGGTTCGCGTTACCTGCTCTTGTGCGAATGGCTCGATATGGGTCCGATCAACACAGCCTCAACTGATATAGAGGAGGCCATCATCCTGCGAAAGGCGAAGCGGCTGGGTTCAAACTTTCGTGAGGGGCTCGCCACAGTGGCTGGGAGAAAGACTGCCCGCGAAGCATTTGCGGCCCACTATGATTCGCACCCGTTTCGGGTCGAATGCTTCGCTCGAATCCTACAACACATGAGCAATGTATACCCCGTTCAGATTCTACTGGACGAACAAACCGTGCTGGAGCGAGGATATTTTTAGGGCCCATGCTGAGAAGATCACCCTTTGCGGAGGTCCCGATCGACGCGGGCGAGATTCCGCAGCAGGCGTTGGACCTCGCCAATCGTACTCGGACGAACCCTTTTCCGTGGAGAGGCCAGTTCTCACCGGGACTGGTTGAGCTCCTGCTGAAGACGTATGCGAAACGCGAATTTCGGGTCCTTGATCCCTTTGCGGGCATCGGCACGACTCTGGTGGAGGCCGCTAGGAACGACCTGGCCAGCATCGGAACCGAGATTAACCCTGCGGCTGTAACCATGGCCGGGTCCGTCATGTTCCTTCCCTTCCGTCTTGACGAACGGAAAGCAACGATTGAGCGAGTCCGTGGCCTGCTGAGGGAGAACTGCAGCGTGAACCAGCCGCTCTGGTCGGGGCCCGAGGAACAGCCCGGCTCACCCGCTGCGAGGTTGGTATCGCTGTTGGAATCCGACCAAATATCAGCACGTGAGCGCAGCTTGCTTCAGAACACCCTGATCCGTCTGCTCGAGGTCGAAAGCGAGCATATATGGGAAGACGTGTTCCGCTGCTACCGCCAGCACTGCGAAATCGTTCTTTCGCTTCCGCACTCTACCGAGGAGTGCAGAATCGAAAATGCTGACGCTCGCGCCCTGCCCGTCGGGGACTCCTCAGTGGATCTGATACTGACGTCACCGCCCTACGTTAACGTGTTTAACTACCATCAAAACAACCGGCGGGCTATGGAACTCCTTGGCTGGGACCTTCTGGAGGTGGCCAGATCAGAATTCGGTTCCAACAGGAAAAACAGAGGGAACCGGTTCTTGACGGTGGTTCAATATTGCATTGATATGTTCACCGCGCTGCTTGAGATGAAGCGAGCGCTGAAGCCAGATGGACGCGCCATAATCGTGGTCGGTCGGGAGTCCGCAGTGCGGGGCATAGCCTTCAAGAACGGTTTGCTGGTTGGCATGCTCGCGACAGCAGCTGGTTTCCGAATTCGTACGCGCCAAGAGAGGAAGTTCAAGAACAAGTTTGGCTATATTATTTTTGAAGACATTCTTCACATCCAACCGTCCACTGACCGAGTGTCGGTGGGTACTGGTGCTGCAACCGAAATCGCCAGCGAGGCTCTTGAAGTCGCACTCGGGGATGCCACGCAATCGGACGTCAGAGAAGACGTCAGAAACGCGATTGAGGGGGCCGATCAGGTCTTGCCCTCACCAATCTACAAAGCGCCAAGGGTCGGCGGACAGCGCGAGTGCGATTCGGCCAGTCTTGTACCCCAAAACACGGTAGGGCAGGTATGTTCCGGAATCCTCTGACGTGATGAAGTTAAGGAGGGCTCGCGTAGTTCGCGAATTTGGTCTGCGGCAGAGCAGCATTTTGTTAGAGCCTTGTCGACCCGTGACGAGTGCGTGGCTACGGAATCGCCACCTCTCGACGGGAGGTCACGCACCTGCCTTTTGTGCAGGTGACCTGCTCGTGACCCACTGAAAACACTCGTTCGGACGTCCGCGCGACGTGCCAAGCACCGCCCTTAACGAATCGCCGCGGCTACAAAATCATCTACAGCAGCTTTATTGACGCAGCCGGAAGTGGCCGTATCTGCTTGATTTTATTGGTCGGGGCGGGGCGATTTGAACGCCCGACCCCCTGCGCCCAAGGCAGGTGCGCTACCAGGCTGCGCTACGCCCCGACTGGATTCATTCTACACCACTTCCCAAACGGGCTGCTCTGCGCGCCGGGCCCGCCGCATCAAGGCCGCCCCGATTCATTGGGCGGACCGCGCCGAAGCCCGCGGCATGCCTTTGGCTCTCGTCCGCAACCCCCGACAGAGCCTTGAACGCCTTAGTCCGAAGCGGTATAATCCTACCGTTGCGGAGTGGGGCCGGCAGGACCGACCCGATTCGGAGGCCGGAACGCCATGACCCTTGCATTTTTCACCTGTTGTCTTTTTTTCCAGGGTATTACGCCGGAAGTCATCGAGCATGCGCAGGCCGGGACGGCCGCGCAGCAGCAGGGCCGGCTGGATGTGGCGATCCAGGAATTCCGCAAAGTAACTGAGTTGCAGCCTAATTCCGCAGGCAGTCACGCCAACCTCGGCGAAGCTTACTTCCAAAACGGCGAATATGACGCGGCCATCCCGGAACTGGAGCTGGCGCTGCGGCTCAATCCCAACCTGATAGGCGCCCATCAAACCTTGGGAGTCGCGTTGTTAGTTCAAGGAAACGCCGAGGGGGCGCTGCCTCATCTCGAGAAGACGCGCACCCCTGAGTTGCTGGGGATCGCCTATCTGGAGACGGGAAGACTCGGCAGCGCGATTATGGCGCTGCAGGCTGCTTTGGACAGGCAGCCGAACGATCCCGACTTGCTCTACTATTTCGGCCGCGCGACGGCTTTGGCTTCGAAACGGACTTCCGATCAGCTTGCGAAAGTCAACCCCGGCCTGGCGCGCAAAAGCGGCGCCGCCGCGGATAAGGAAAGCCGGACGCCTCAAGACGTTGTGAACCTGCAAAAGGCGCTCGCGGAGAAGCCAAACGATCCGGACTTGCTCTTCGCCTTCAGCCGGGCGGCGGCGCTGGCTTCAAGGCAGGCATTCGATCAAGTCCTGCAATCGAATGCAGACTCGGCGCGGGCGCACCAGGTCTTGGCCGAACGATTCGTCGAGAGCGGCCGCCTTCCGGAAGCGGGACGGGAATACGCCGAATCGCTGCGGCTGAAGCCCTACACGTCCAGTGTGCACTTCGCGCTTGGAGATGTGTTTGCCGCCGAGGGCAACTGGCCCGCGGCAGTTGCGCAATATCGCATGGAAACGAAGCTTCGGCCGGCCGGCGCCGACGCGTTTTATAGCCTCGGCTCCGTGCTTTTGCAACAGGGACAGGCGGGCGGCGCGGTAGAGGAGTTGGCCCACGCCGACCGCCTCAGGCCGGATACGCCGCAGATTCTCCTGGCGCTGGGCAAGGCCGCGCTCGCCGCCAACGATGCCGCGCGCGCGGAAGCGTCATGGAACAAGCTGCTCGGCATCGATAAGAAAAGCGATCTTGCCGCCTCGGCCCACCTGGAATTGGCGGCGCTGTACCGGAGCGCCGGGAGATCCCAAGAAGCGGATCGGGAGATGGCTGCTTACCAACAACTGAGAAACCAGGGAGGACGCTAAGATGCTCGCTAAGAGGACTCGCTACATCGCAACCGGAGCGATCGCCGCCGCCGTTTTCGTCGCCGTATTTGCCCGCGGCGCGGCCGCGCCTGCCCCGCCGGAGGTTCGTTATCCTCCCGAGGACGTCTCGGCGCTGTTAGCCGCGCGAAAGCAACTGCAGTTGAAAACCGCCGATCAGTTCAAGGTGTTCTATCAGTTTCAATTCGAGGACAAGATCGAGCAGAGCGGAATCACCTACGTGAACCAGATCGTCGATGACGCGAAGAGAGACTATCAACCGGCTCACTACGACCACGGAACCGGGATCGCCGTCGCGGATGTGGACGGCGATGGGCTGTACGACGTCTACTTCGTAAGCCAGGTCGGCGGGAACGAGCTTTGGAAGAACCTGGGTGGAGGCAAGTTCAAGAACATCACCGCGGAAGCGGGCGTAGCCGTGCCCGGCCGCATCAGCATCTCCGCCGCTTTCGGGGACATCGATAACGACGGAGATCCCGATTTGTTCGTCACCACCGTGCGCGGCGGCAACGTGCTTTTCGAGAACGACGGCCATGGACACTTCCGCGACATCACGCGCGAAGCCGGCATCGACGGAGCCGCCCATTCCTCCGGGGCCTTTTTCTTCGACTACGACCGGGATGGGCTGCTCGATCTGCTGGTATGCAACATCGGTAAGTACACGTCGGACCGGAAAGGAGACCAGGGACAATATAGGGCCCTCTCGGATGCGTTTTTCGGGCATATGTTCCCCGAGCGTTTCGAATTCCCGGTCCTGTATAAGAACCTCGGACACAACCGCTTTAAGGACGTGAGCGCCGAAGCCGGCTTCAAGCCGGTCGGGTGGTCGGGCGACGCGACCTTCACCGATCTCAATGGGGATGGCTGGCCGCAAGTTTACGTCCTCAACATGCAGGGCGCGGACCACTTCTATGAGAACCACGGGGGCAAGTTCTCCGAGCAGACCAACCGGTATTTCCCGAAAACGCCGTGGGGCGCCATGGGGATCAAGTTCTTCGACTACGACAACGACGGCCGCATGGACCTGTACGTCACGGATATGCACTCGGACATGTGGACGGATGCGGTCCCGGAGGACGAGAAGAAGAAAGCGCCAATGATTCCCGGCGAGGACCTCCTGATGGGCCCGAAGAGCAGTTTTATCTTCGGCAATGCCCTCTATCACAATCTCGGTTCCCCTAAATTCGAGGAAGTCTCGGACCGCATGGGCGTCGAGACCTATTGGCCCTGGGGACCGAGCGTCGGCGATTTCAACGCCGATGGCTGGGAGGACATCTTCATCCCCTCGGGCATGAGCTTCCCGTACCGCTACGGCATCAATTCCCTGCTGTTGAACAATGCGGGACAGAAGTTTCTCGACTCGGAGTTCCTTCTGGGCGTCGAGCCGCGCCGCGGGGGGCGGACGCACAAATACTGGTTTGAGATGGACTGCGCGAAGCTTCCGGCCGACGCGGAGAAGCACTTTCGGGACGCATGCAAGGGTCAAACCGGCGCGATCACGGTCTTGGCGCCGTACGCCAGCCGGTCGGCCGCGGTTTTCGACATCGACAACGACGGCGATCTGGATATCGTGACCAACGAATTCAACTCGGCGCCGCAGATTCTGGTCAGCAATCTCTCCGAGCGCCGGCGGATTCACTGGCTCAAAGTGAAACTCATCGGCACAGCCTCGAACCGCGACGGATTGGGCGCAACCGTTCGCGTCACGTCCGGCGGCCGGACTTTGATGAAATACAACGATGGCAAGTCCGGATACCTGTCGCAGAGTTCGCTTCCTTTGTACTTTGGCCTGGGAGACGCGCAGAGAATCGATCGCGTCGAGGTCGATTGGCCTTCGGGAGGCAAGCAGGTAATTACCCAGGATCTCCGCGTGAATGACGTTCTCCAGATCAAGGAAACAAAATGAATGGCAAGACTGTTGGTTTCGCGGCCGCGGCGGCGGTGATTTGCTCCGTCTGCTGCCACGCTCAAACAGCCGGCGCGCCCGGGCTTGCCGTAGCTCCCCAGAAACAGATCGATATCGGCGCGGCCGAGGCCCCTCTCAGCGACGCTGAGCGTACGGATCTTGACAAGGCCGTCCGGAAGCATGACTATCCCGCGGAGAAAGCCGTCATCGAAAGGGCTAGGGCGGAGCATCCGGATTCCTTCGATCTTCTGGTCACGTGGGGACGTCTGGCGTATCTCGAGAAGCAGCCGAAAGACGCGGTGGACGCGCTCGAGCGTGCGGACAAGATCAAGGCTTTGTCCGAACCGGACCGCATGACGCTCGCCATCGCCTATCAGTTTTCGGGAAAGCCGGCCCAATCCCGAGCTGAATTACTGAAACTAGTGAAGCTGGCGCCCACTAACGCCCAGTACTTATATCTGTTAGGACGGATGGACCGGGAGAACCAACGCGTCGAAGAGGCCGCGGACGACTTCACGAAGGCAATCCGGATCGAGCCGAATTTCGTCCGGGCTTATGAGGAACTCGGCCAGGCCCAGGAGGCCCTGGGCCGCCTGGACGATGCGCGGAAGACCTACGAAACAGCCGCCGCCATCAATCGGCGGCTAAGCGTCCACTGGGAGTGGTCGCCATTGGACCTCGGGGTTGTGTTGCTGCAAGCCAACGAGCTGGCGGAAGCGGAAAAGCTGTTCCGGGAAGCTCTGCAATACAATCCCCGGTTCGCGTGGGGCCATTACTATATGGGTCAGCTCTTCCACAAGCAGGGCCGGGACGGCGAGGCCATAGGCGAATACAAGGCGGCTCTTGTCGACGATCCCCGGCTCCGGCAGGCGTGGCTCGCGCTTGGACGGGACCTCAAGCGCCAGGGTGATGACGTCGAGGGCGATCGGGCCCTTGCCATTTTCAAGAAACTCGAAGATCAGCAGAATGCCGCCAAGGGTCTGAAGAACTGATCGCCCCAGGGCGATTGCCGCTGGGACTTCACGGCCCCCGAGCCTTCGCGAAGTCGCGTTGAACCGGCACCCCTACGCCGCCTGACGCAAGTCACCCGGCGCGTATGATACGTTGGAGTCGGAGGGCTGTCTGAAGCGCGCCACCGGAATCGCCATAGCGGGGATCTGCGTGTTCTTGTTCCTGGCTCTTTCACCCGGAAAACCCGCCGCGCCGGCCAGGCGCCCAGGTTTTGTGGACGTAGCTTCGCGGTCGCGGATCGCATACAAATCCACCAGCAATTTCACGGGCCGGAAGTACTTTCCGCAGTTGATGTGCGGCGGGGTGGCCATCTTCGATTACGATAACGACGGCAGGATGGACATCTTCTTCACCAACGGCGCGCAACTGCCCGAGTTGAAGAAGACCGATCCTTCATACTACAACTGCCTGCTGCACCAGAAGCGTGACGGAACTTTTGAGGACGTCACGGCCAAGGCCGGGCTGGCCGGAGAGCGCCTCGATTTCAACTTCGGAGTCGCGGTGGGAGACTACGACAACGACGGCTACGAAGATCTCTTCATCTGCAGCGCCGGAAGGAACGCCCTCTACCATAACAACGGAGACGGAACGTTTACCGATGTCACAGCGGCTTCGGGTATCGGCGGCAAACCGGCCAATACGCTCAGCGTGGCCGCGGCCTGGTTCGACTACGACAACGACGGGTTGCTCGATCTGGTCGTATCGAACTATGCCGTCTGGACCCCGCAGATGGAAGTCCGTTGCGCCATGGGCGGCCGCGACTACTACTGCGATCCGCGCCGTTACGCCAGCGTTCCGCACCGGCTTTACCACAACCTGGGGCACGGCAAGTTCGCCGATGTGACCGAGAAGTCGCGGTTTGCGGCCTCGCCCGGCAAAGGCATGGGCATCTCGATCGCGGACTTCAACGACGATGGCCGGCCGGACGTATTCATCGCCAACGATAACGATCCCAACTCCCTGTTCATTAACCGCGGAGACGGCTCCTTCGAGGAGAAGGGGTTGGAGTGGGAGGTCGCTTACAACGACGACGGGCACGTAGTCTCTTCCATGGGAAGCGATGCCAAGGACTTCGATAACGACGGCAAGGTGGACATCTTCTACAACAATCTGAAGGGCCAGGTCTGGGCGCTTCTGCGAAATCGCGGGAACCTTTTCGAGTCCTATTCGTTCGCCTCAAACGTGCAGAGGCTGAGCAGGCCCTATTCCGGCTGGAGCAACGGGTTCATCGACTACAACAACGACGGGTGGAAGGATATCTATTCCTCGAACGGCGACCTCGATCCGCTGGACGAAAAGTCCGCGCAACATGACACCATGTTCGAGAACGTGGATGGAAAGTCGTTCGTGGACGTCTCCGAAGAGATGGGGAAGGACTTTCTGCACAAGGGGTACCAGCGCGGTTCGGCTTTCGGCGACTTGAATAACGATGGCTCGCTCGACATCGTAGTGACTTCGCTAAACGAATCGCCGCGCATCTTGATGAACACCGCCGGCAACGGCAACCACTGGCTGGTTTTGAGCCTGGTGGGGCGCAAGAGCGCGCGCGATGCCATCGGCGCAAAGGTGAAGGTGACGACGGCGTCCGGCCGGGTCCTGTATAACCATGTCGCCATCAGCGTGGGGTTCATGTCTTCCAGCGACAAGCGCGTCCACTTCGGACTGGGCCCGGAGCGCGGGATCGCTTCCCTGGAAATCCGCTGGCCCAGTGGAATCGTACAGACCCTCAAGAACATTTCCGCCGACCAGTTCCTGAAGATCGAAGAGCCTCAAGACAAGGAGTAGCGTCGGCGGAGCGGCTGGATTACTTCCCCGCCCCGCGCGTATCGCCCTTGGATGGCTCGACCAGAGTCAGCCACTGGCCGGCTTTCAGGTTTTCCACCCTTTGCACAGCGCCGCCCGGCCAGCGGACCTCGATGAGTTTAACCGTTTCGTCCGCGCCCAAACCCGCGAGTACCCGGCGGTCGCTCGCCGACAGATAACTTCCCGCGGTGTTGACGGTGTAGTATTGCGTGAAGCCCGAGGCCCCGACGATCTTGATCCTGGACCCGATTCCATCGCGGTTGGAGTCCGTTCCTTGCGTCTTGATTCCAATCCAATGATTGCGCTTGCCCGCGTTGTTGTGGAGCACGTAGGCGCTTTGGCCGATATTCACAGCCACGATATCGATCACGCCGTCGTTGTCGAGATCCCCGAATGCCGCTCCCCGGCCTACCCACGCAGCCGTGAGAGTGCGGCCCGGGTCGCCAGGCCAGGCCGTCAGGCGGCCCTTGTCGTTTTTGAGCAGCATCGGCTTTTGCCGATAGGTCAGAATGCGCGACGATCCGAACATCCCATCGTCGATGTGCCCCTGCGCGACATAAAGATCCTTCCATCCGTCGTTGTCGATGTCGATCCATTTGACGCCCCAACCTGTCGAAACCTGGCTCGCGCGGCCCAGGCCCGATTCGTCGGTGGCGCTCGCGAAGATGCCTTTTCCCAGGTTGCGGAACAACATATACTTGTCGTTGACGAAATCCGTCACCACCAGGTCGGGAAGACCGTCGTTGTCGTAGTCCGCGAAATCCGTTCCCATGCCGGCAAAGTCTCTGCCGTCCTCGGTATAGGCGACCCCCGCGGCGATTCCGCTCTCCGTAAAGGTCCCGTCGCCATTATTATGGTAAAGAAACGACTGCGTGGAATCGTTCGCGACATAGATATCGGTCCAGCCATCGTTATCGTAGTCGGCGAACGCCAGTCCGAGGGCGCGCCCGGGATGCTTCGCGATCCCCGCCTTCCCCGAAACGTCGGTGAAAGTCCCATCGCCGTTATTGTGGTAAAGCACGCTGGTGAGGCCCTTGTAGCCAAGGGGGTGGCAGTACTGCGGTCCCGTCGCCGGCGAACCGCACGGCCGATTGGTGGCGAAGCTCCAGTCCACGTAGCGATCGACGAACAGATCGAGCTTGCCGTCGTTGTCGTAATCGAAGAAGCCCGCGCTGGCCGACCAGCCGCTGGTGGCGGTCCCGGACTTCGCGGTTACGTCGGTAAAGGTGCCATCGCCGTTGTTGTGGTAGAGGGTCGTGCGGTCGAGCCCGGTGACGAATAGGTCTTCGAATCCGTCGTTATCGTAGTCGCCCACCGCCACACCCATGCTGTAACCGGAGCCCGCGACACCCGCCTTTTCCGTGACGTCGGTGAACGTTCCGTCGGCGTTCTGATGGAAGAGGCGGTTGTAGTAGCGGGTGCTGGTCTTCTCAGCCTTCTTCCCAGCCGGCATCGGATCGTCGATTTGCGCGCCGTTTGCGAAGAAGATGTCGAGGCGTCCGTCGTTGTCGTAGTCGAAAACGGCTACTCCACCGTCCATGGTTTCGGGAAGGTATTTCTGGGTTGTTGGCGAATTCTCAAGGTGAAAGTTAATGCCCAGCGGCCGGGCGACATCGGTAAGCGCCTCTTCGGCGGCCGCCGGGTAAAGCACCACGGGCGCGATGGCGGCCAAAGCCAAAGCCGTCAAACCAAGCCAGCGGAGTATGCCCTCAGACGCCATCATATCCCGATCTGACGCTCCCAGGGCTTCGACCGTGCGATGGCGTACAGATGGCGGAATCCGCTCCCCTACGGGCGCGGCTCCGATGCGCGTTCAGAGCCGCGACCGTAAGGGAGCGGTTGCCGGCGATTGAGCTGGCTATTTCCTGCACGATCCCAAGCCCCGTCAGGGGCGCTAGAAAATAGCCCATGGCGCAAGCCGTGGGGAACCTGTCCGAAAGGACGCCAGCCCCGCAGGGGCGTAAGAAAGCGTTTCGTTCCCAGCGATCGATCATTCGACGTGAAGCGGTTCTTTCGCCCCTGACGGGGATCCTTGCTCTACGGGCTTGTTCCCA
This sequence comes from uncultured Acidobacteriia bacterium, assembly GCA_903882645.1. GTDB lineage: Bacteria > Acidobacteriota > Terriglobia > Bryobacterales > Bryobacteraceae > BOG-224. Next base: position 50,051 of record CAIRXZ010000064.1, read on the forward strand.
TGGCTGGCGCCATGGGCTACTGTCTGGCGCCGATGAAAGGCCTGAACTTAACTTTGAGAGTCCAATGTGCCCGGCCCGAAGCGCCGAGGGGAAGATCAAACACTCTTGGCGCCATTGGCGCCGTGTCACAGACGGCACTACTGTGGGGGCCAGGCCCGCTGGGGCCTGGCGCGAAACGACCGATTCCGAGTTCTCTCTTACTGCTTTGTGAATACGATGTCGAGGATTTGACCTTGACTCGAGGTGAGCCTTCCACTCAGTTGCGCGCCACTTTGGGTCAGCGTCCCGGTGCCGCCCTTGCCCACGGCAAACGTAATCGTGCTGCCCGATACGGCGCCGGACGCGATTTTCATGATCGATCCGTTCCCTATTTTCAGTGTCCCGGTAACCGACGAACCCGCCTGCAGCAACGTCATCTGCGCCGTTTGAGGGACCGACCC
>CAIRXZ010000065.1 GCA_903882645.1 uncultured Acidobacteriia bacterium
AGAGGATGTGGCCGGTCTTGCGATCCAGCGTCAAAGTCTTGGCGCCTGTCATGGTCTGGAGGTTCTGCTCCACCACGAAGCTGGTTGGGCTGTTCTCCTTGATGATGCTGAGCGTGCCATCGCCGTTGGAGCTGAATGCTTCCATGGTGTCGGGATTGAAAGTGGCGCCGTCGGTGCCCTGGCCGATGGGCAGGGCGGTGATGATCTTGCCATCGGAGGCATTCAGAATCACCATGGTTGCCGGGTTATGGCAAGTGGCAAAGAGTATGCCGTTTTTCACGTCGAACGCCAGGCCGCCGGGTCCGCCGCCCTTGCCGGCGAGATCGTATTTGGCCGTGACGGTGAGTGTTTTCGCATCCACCGCGGCGATCTGGTCCTTGTCTTCGAGATCGACGTAGATGTGGCCCTTGCCGTCGGTGACGGCCTGCTCCGGCTGTCCCCCCAAGTCGAACGCGCCGGCCACGGAGCCATCGGCCGCGTTGATCACGGTGGCGTTAGGCGCGCGGTGACTCCAAACCCAGACGCGCGCATTGAACGGGTCGAACAGGATGCCGTCCGGGCCGCCCTGTACGTCAATGGTCTTGATGGGGGCCAGGGTCTTGGCGTCCCACATCGCCACCGGACTGCTGCTGGCGAAACCGTGGCCCGACTTGGGGTCGACGGCCGCTCCGCGCGCGTTGGTATTGGCAATCTCGCCAACCGGCGCGAGCGTGTCCAAATTGAAAACCGTTACGCGGGCCGGATTGCCGGTGCGCGGAATGTACAACCGGCGCCCATCGGCATCGGCGTATACGTAGTCGAAACCGCCGTCGCCGCCAACCTTGGCGGTCCTGAGCACCTTATACGGCCCTCCGCCGGGGGCCTGCTGGGCCAGACCAACCATGGCCAACATCGCGACCGCCAGGGCGATCGCCACACAGTACCGTCGCATTGAAACTCCTCCTTGAACGCAGCCGGGGTCTCCGTCGGAGACGCGACTGCACACAGTATACCTTTGAGACGGGTGTGGGGCGGCTTCCTTAGCGGTACGCTGTAAGTTGGCTATGAAACTCCGTGAAATCGCCGATGCGCTGGGGCGGCGCGTGGAAGGCGATGGAGAAACCGAAATCGCCGGAGTTGCCGGGATGGAGCAGGCCGGGCCGGGCCACCTGACCTTTCTGGCTAATCCCAAGTACGCCCCGAAGGTCAAACACACCAAGGCGAGCGCCATCCTGGTCACGGCCCCGATTCCCGGGCTGGATGCCGCATTCGTGGTGACCGAAGACCCTTATCTGGATTTCGCGCGGGCCCTGGCGCTGTTCTACCAACCGCCGCGGCCGGCGCCGGGCATCCATGCGCTGGCCTGTGTGGCTCCCAGCGCGGTGGTGGGCGAGAACGCCTCGATCGGTCCGTTCGCGGTGGTCGGGGAGCGCGTGCGCATCGGCCGGAACGCCGTGCTACACCCGCATGTGGTGGTGTATGAGGGGGCGGAGATCGGTGACGATTTTTTGGCGCATTCGCATGCCGCGGTGCGAGAATTCTGCCGCATCGGCAACCGCGTGATTTTGCAGAACGGCGTGGTGGTGGGCGGCGACGGCTTCGGCTTCGCCAAACGGGCGGACGGCACGCACTTCAAGATTGCGCAGTCGGGCGTCACGGTCATCGAGGACGACGTGGAGGTGCAAACCCTTACGTCCGTGGACCGGGCCACCGTGGGCGAGACTCGCGTGAAGCGCGGCGCCAAGATCGACAGCCTGGTGCAGGTGGGGCACGCCTGCACGGTGGGCGAGGACAATATCATCTGCGCGCAAGCGGGCTTGGCGGGGAGCACGGTTCTGGAACGCAACGTGCTGCTGGCCGGGCAGGCCGGGTCCGCGGGGCACCTGACGGTGCACGAGGGCGCGATCGTCTATGCGCAGAGCGGGCTGGGCGGCGATGTGCCCGCGGGCAGCCGGGTGTCCGGGTCGCCGGCGTTCGCGGCGGGCGAGTGGCTGCGGGCAATCACGGCTTTCCAGAAGCTGCCGGACCTGTTGAAGACGGTGCGCGAGCTGAAGAAGAAAGTGGAAGAACTGGAGAGAGATGCCAAATCAAACGCCGCCTCAAAATAGCCGACGGCCGGTCGCCTACCTGAACGAGAAGTTTCTTGGCAGCCCGGATGCGCGGGCGCTGCGGATTCTGGCGGAGTTTCTGGAACCGCTGGCGCACTTCCGCCGCGAGAAGGTGAGGGACACGGTGGTGTTCTTCGGATCCGCGCGCCTGCGGGAGGATGGACCGCTGGCGCAGTATTACAACGGTGCGCGGACGCTGGCCAGGCTGCTGACCGAGTGGTCGGACCAGTTCACCAACAGCCACTACCGGTTTGTGGTCTGCTCCGGCGGCGGGCCGGGCATCATGGAGGCCGCCAACCGCGGCGCGGACGACGCCAAGGGCAAGACCGTGGGGCTGAACATCGGCTTGCCTTTCGAGCAACTCCCCAACCCGTACATCACCCCGGAGCTGAACTTCGAATTCCACTACTTCTTCATGCGGAAATTCTGGTTCGCCTATCTGGCCAAGGCGCTGGTGGTGTTTCCCGGCGGTTTCGGCACAATGGACGAGATGATGGAGCTGTTGACGCTCACCCAGACGCAAAAGCTGGCGAAGAAGATCACCATCGTGTTATACGGGTCGAAGTACTGGAAGGAGATCATCAATTTCGAAGCATTGGTGAAGTACGGGATGATCTCGCCCGAGGACCTGGACCTGTTCCAGTACGCCGACGACCCGGAGACGGCGTTCGAGTTGCTGAGGACCGGGCTGATGAGTTACGCTTTGCAGCCGGAAACGCCGGAGATGCCGGCGATTTCGAAATCCCGGAATCCGCAGCGCCCGGGCGGAACGGACTAAAACGCGCTGCTCAGCGCCGCGGCATCCGTCTGACGACCCTTCGATTGCTTCCCAGGGGCTGGCCGGCGACGTCGGAGAGCGCCAGGATGAAGCCGTCGCTGTAGCCGCCGGCATAGATATTGGTATTGGCTGCGATTGCGGGTGTAGCGCCCCCCGACGGCAAACCCAGGTTCGAGTAACCGCCCACGTAGAGAGTCCCGTCCGCGCCCAACGTGAGGCAGGTAGCGACGCGGAGACCGAGGCCGCCGAGGTAGGTCGAGAACTGCAAGCCGCCGGTTCCGGAGACGCCGGGTTTCAGCTTGGCCACAAAAATGTCGATCCCTTGTCCCCAGAGCGGCTGCGGCGCGTCGAAGGTCACCGGGAAATCGGGGGAGAGGGTATAGCCTACGACATAGATGCTGCCCGCGGCATCGCCCGCGACGTCATAACCCACGTCTCCCTGCGAGCCGCCCAGATAGGTGGAGTAAACCAGGAAGGCCTCCGGGCGCAACGGATCGACGACGGAGACGAAAACGTCGCCGTTGCCGGCGAGCGTCTTCTGGACGGCGTCCTGAGTGACCGGGAAGTCGGGGGAGAGGGTAAAGCCGGTCAATAGCAGGCGGCCATTGGCGTCAAAGGCCAGTTTGCGCACTTCGTCGAGATCCGAGCCGCCGAAATAGGTATCGTAGACCAGCGAATTCGAGCCACTCTGGGTGGTATCGACAATGCCGATGACGGCGTCCTCGACGCCCTGGAGCGCGGTGCGGTAGGGCGCGATAGAAAGCGGGAAGTCGGTGCTGTCGGTGGTGATGGCGAAGTAGGTCAGGCCGCTGGGGGAGACGGCGATCGCCTCGCCGGAGTCGGTGCCCGAGCCGCCCAGGTAGCTGGAATACACCAGCGACGGGGAGGACGGGTCGATCTCGCACAAAAACGCATCCTGCGCTCCCGAAAGGACGCCGGAATAGGCGCTATCGGTCACGGGAAGGTCGGTCGAGGTGGTGGTTCCGATGACGTAGATCAAGCCGACCTGGTCGATGGCGATGCCGTTGGCGTAGTTCTGGTTCGACCCGCCCAGGTACGTCGAGTAAATCAGGGCGTCGGCGCCGGTGAGCGCGGGGTTGAACTCCGCCACGAAGACGTTATTGGTGGTGCTCGACCCGGTGGTCTGGACCGAAGCGCCGGCCATGGGGAAGTCGATCGAGTTGGTAGTGCCGGCGATGTAGAGGTTGCCCGTCGAATCCATGACCATGCTGGCGGGCGTGTCGTCCCCAGTTCCTCCCAGGTAGCTGAGGTACTGGACGGAGAAATTGCCCGCCGCGGTGGTATCCAGGACCATGATGAACAGGTCGCTCGTCCCCGAGGCTGTGTTGGCTGCCTCGTAGGCGGTATCCGAGGAGGCAAGATCGCTCGTCAGGGTACGGCCCACGACATAGAGCAGGCCTTGGGAAGTGACCTTCGCCGCGTTGATCTGGTCGGCCGCGGCGCCGCCGAAGTAGCTGGAATAGATGAGCAGCGGGTCGATGACCAGCGGCTGGGAGCGGTCATAGCCGTCCAGGCGAAGTCCCACGGCCCCGTCGGGCAGCGGCACGTAACGTCCCTGGATCCGGCGCCGCCCCGCGCGCGGGTCCTGCTGGTAGACGAAGGGCCGCTTCTGAACGAGCCGGCCGGCGGCGCATTCCACGAGCAAGTCGCCCTGCGGGGTGACGGCGGCGCGGTCCGCGCCCTGGAAGCGCAAGCGGATCAGACCGGGGTCCGCGCCGGGTTCGACCAGAAAGTCATATTCCAGATGGCCGCCGCTGCCGTAGTAGACCACGTCGATGCCGGGATAGACGGCGCGATACCGAACGCGCGAGTAGATGGGAACGCCCGTGCGCCAGCGCTCCCGGGAACCCACGAAGTAGTTGGTCCGGCCGGAGACTGGGCCGAGCGCCTCGATCTCCGGAGCGCGGTTGGCGTTGTCGAGCGCGATATCCACGCGGCGGCGCCCGCCGAATTCGAGCGATGGCCCCGCGGCCGTGAACAGGAGGGAGTACTGCTGGGCGTGCGCCGCGTAACGCACCGCGGGATTCCACTGGCCGAGGTTCGCTTCGAATCGCAACGGCAGTTGCTCCATAGCCGTCTGAACGCGCGCTACGCCGGCGTCGCGCGACGGCGCCGCCGCAGCCAAGGAAGCCGCCGAAGCCAGCAAGGCAATGCCAAACAAACGCATGAACACCCCGAATCGAGTTGTGAAGCATCTATTAGACCATGCGGCGCGGCCGCGTTGAAATGGGCCGTTGGTTCACAGGCGTGAGGGCTGGCGACAGGGGCGGGGTAGAGCGGGAGGCAAGCGCCGACATGAGTCTGGGCGCGCCAGACTGAGAGTCTGCGCCACGTACTACACTATAAGCCGTATGAGACTGCTCTCGGTTGGGGTCTTGGGCGCGCTGGCGGTTGCGCTGGCGGCCGATTTCCCGCTCATCCAGCCAAGGGAACTGGCTGACCGGATTCAGGCAAAGGGCGTGCAGCCGGCGCTGATCCACGTGGGGTTCGCCGTGCTGTACCGGGGTAAGCACATCCCCAACTCGGTCTATGCCGGGCCGGCCTCGACTCCCGAGGGACTGGCGGCGCTCAGGAGCGCCGCCGGCAAGCTCCCGCGCGACGGCGAAATCGTGGTCTATTGCGGCTGCTGCCCGTGGGACCATTGCCCGAACATGAAACCGGCCATGGAACTTCTGAAGCAAATGGGGTTCACGCGCGTGAAGGCGCTCTACATCCCGGCCAACATGGCGGAAGACTGGTTCAACCGCGGATACCCGTTCGAGCTGGGTGAAGCAGCCAGACCCGCGAGGTAGCGTCCTGCCCGGCGCGGGGGCTGACAGCGAGCGCAAGAGCGCGACCAGGGGGTCGCGCGCGGACGGGGGCGTCCGCCCCACCTTCCGCCCAATCGCGCATCGTCAGAAATTCGGCGGTTTTCCGGCGCCGCGCAGCAGGGCCACGGTCTCGCGGGCCTTCTCGAGGAGCATGGCGTGTTCGGCGCCGGCGCCGACGAAGCGCATGCCGCGCCCCGCCCAGGCCTTGGCCATTTCCGCACTGCGCGTCTGGATGCCGGGCACGACGCCGTGGGCGACGCACCGCGCGATGAGGCGCTCCACGGTGGAGACGAGCAGCGGATGTTCGACCTGGCCGGGAATCCCGAGGGAAATAGAGAGGTCCGCCGGGCCGACCATGACGATATCCAGGCCCTTCACCGACAGCAACTCTTCGGCCCGCTCCACGGCGGCGGTGGTTTCGATCTGCGCGATGGCCAGGATGTTGCGGTTCTGGTGCTCCATGATCTCGGTGAAGGTGCGCGATTCGTAGCCGATCATGGTGGCGTTCACGCCGTAGCCGCGCTTGCCGGCGGGAGGGAACCGCATCCAGCTCAACGCTTCCTCGAGGACCCGGGGATCCTCGACGCGAGGCAGGATGATGCCCTGGGCGCCCGCGTCGAGCAACCTGGCCACCAGCGAATAGAGCGACTCGGCCACGCGGACGATGGGAGTGACGCCGGCCGAGAGGGAAGCCTCGATCATGTCCTGCACGGTTTCCAGGTGGAAGGCGCCGTGCTCCATGTCGATGAAAACGTAGTCGAAACCAGCGGCCGCGAAGGTGCGCGGGACTTCCGCCGAACGGTAGGATTGCACCGCGCTGCCGAAGACCGTTTCGCCCCTGGCCAGCCGCTCGCGGGCATGATTGACTTGCATGAACCCAGGGTAGCGCAGACGGGGGAAGGCGTTTGCCGCGGCGGGTTCCGGTACAATTGGATCTGATTCCGGACACAATGATGAAGCGCGCCATTCTAACGGTGTTCCGATGGCTCTTGCGGCTGGTCTATCGGGTGGAGGTCGCCGGCGTATGCCGGCACGAAGGACGCACTCTGATCATCGCCAATCACGAGTCTTTCCTCGATGGTCTGCTGCTGGCCGCGTTCCTGCCGATGAAGCCCGTTTTTCTGGTCAACACCGCGATCGCGCGGAAATGGTATTTTCGCCTGCCGCTGAAGGCCGTCCGGACCGAGGTGGCCGACACCACCAAGCCGATGGCGATCAAGCGGCTGGTCGCGCTGGTGGAGTCCGGCGAGCCGGTCGCGATTTTCCCGGAGGGGCACATCACGCTCACCGGCAGCCTCATGAAGATCTACGATGGCCCGGCCTTCGTGGCGGTTCGAACGGGCTGCGACGTGATTCCGGTCCACATCGACGGAACGCTGCATACGCCCTTCAGCCGGGTGTGGGGGCGCCATGGGGCGCGCGCGTGGTTCCCGCGCCTGCGCATGACCATTTATCCCGCCGTCAAGCTCACGGTTCCGCAACTGCCGAGAGCCCGCGAGCGCAGGCGGTTCGCCAGCGAGCGGATGCGGCGCATCATGCAGGAGACCGCCTACTTGTCCCGGCGGCGGCGCTCCATCTGGCAGGCGCTGGTGGAGGCGGCGCTGTTGCACGGCCGCGGCCGGAAGGTCCTGGGGGACGTCACCGGCAATTTCGAGCCAATTTCCTACGGGGCGATTCTGAAAGGCAGCCTGGCGCTCGGGCGGTTGGCGTCGCGCCTCACCCATGACGGCGAAATGGTGGGCGTGCTGATGCCGAACGTGAACGCGACAGTCTGTCTGATGTTCGGACTCGCCGCGGTCAACCGCGTGGCGGCGATGTTGAACTACACGGCCGGCGCCACCGGCGTTCGAGCGGCGTGCCGGGCGGCCAACGCCCGGCTGGTGATCACTTCCCGCGCTTTTATCGAAAAGGCCAGGCTGGCGGGTCTTGTGGCGGGACTCGCGGGCATCGAAGTCGTGTACCTGGAGGACCTCCGCCGCTCTTTGACGCTCCGGGACAAGCTGTGGCTGGTGTTTTGGGGGCTGAGGCGGCCCGCGCGGGCGGCGCCTCCGGCGGCGCCGTCCAGCCCGGCCCTGACGCTATTCACATCGGGGTCCGAAGGCGCGCCAAAAGGGGTCGTACTGAGTCACGACTGCCTCCTCGCGAACGTGGCCCAGATCAACGCCGCTTTCCCCTTTTCATCGAGCGACAAGTTCATGAGCACGCTGCCGCTGTTCCATGCATTCGGCGTCACGGGCGGCATTCTGGCGCCGCTGTTGAAGGGCTGCCAGGTGATGCTGTATCCGTCGCCCCTGCATTACCGGGCGGTGCCGGAGTTCGTCTACGACAACGAATGCACCATTCTGTTCTCGACCAACACATTTCTGGGAAAGTACGCCAAGGTGGCGCACCCGTACGATTTCCGCACTCTCCGGCGGCTGGTGGTGGGGGCCGAAAAACTCACGGACGACGTGCGGCGCCTTTGCATGGATAAGTTCGGCCTGCGAGTGCTCGAAGCCTACGGAGCGACGGAATGTTCGCCGGGGATCGCGATCTCGAGCCCCCTGGCGTACCGGCCCGGCGCGGTGGGAGAACTTCTGCCCGGCATGGAGTACCGTCTGACTCCCGTGGATGGCATCGAAGAAGGCGGGTTGTTGCACCTGCGGGGCGACAACGTGATGCTGGGCTACTTGCGGCCGGACAGGCCGGGAGAGATACAACCCGCGCAGTCGGAACTGGGGCCGGGCTGGTACAACACCGGCGACGTTGCCTCGGTGTCGGGGGAGTACGTCACGATCCATTCGCGTCTGAAGCGGTTCGCGAAAGTGGCGGGCGAGATGGTGGCGCTCGAGTTGGTGGAGCGCATCGCCGGCGAGGCCCAGCCGAACGCCGTACACGCGGCGATCGCGGCGGACGACGCGGAGCGGGGCGAAGCCATCGTGCTGTTTTCCGAAGACGCGGGCCTCGACCGCGAGCGGATGAAAGCGGCGGCGCGGCTGCTGGGCGCGCCGGAGATCGCGGCGCCGCGCAGGATCGTCCACATCGGCAAGATTCCGTTGCTCGGCAACGGCAAGAAGGATTACGCGGCGCTGGCCAAGCTGGCGCGCGAAGCGCCGCCGGCCGGAGAAAGAAGCGTGGCGCAATGACGCCGCGCGGGTCCGCGGCGGAACCCGGCTACAGCCGCCGCGAGCAGACCGGCTGGTACTTCAACGATTTCGCGAACTCGGCGTTCCCCACCACGGTTCTGACTTTGCTGCTGGGTCCGTATCTGCTGGTGCTGGCCAGGGCCGGGGCCGGGCCGGATGGCATGCTGCGGGTGCTCGGCATTCCTATCGACCCCCGCTCGTGGTGGAGCTATTTGATCGCCCTCTCGGTGATCACGGAGCTGCTGGCGCTGCCCATTGTGGGCGCCATGGCGGACCGCAGCCCGAACAAGAAGCGGGTCTTCGTGCTGTGGACCTACGCCGGCGCGGCGGCGACCATGGCGCTTTTTCTCGTCCGCGGCAGCGAGTATCTGCTCGGCGGCGCGCTGTTTCTGGCGGCCAATCTCGCCTTCGGCGCTTCGGTGGTGATATACAACTCCTTCCTGCCGGAAATCGCGCCGCCGGAGCGGCGCGACGCGGTTTCCTCGAACGGTTGGGGCCTGGGATACCTGGGCGGCGGCATTGCCCTGGCGTTGAACCTGCTGCTGTTCGCGCGGGCGGAGTCGCTCGGCATCTCGCAGGAGTTGGCGGTACGCATCAATCTGGCATCGGCCGGCGTGTGGTGGGCCGTGTTCGCGCTGATCACGTTCGCCACCCTTCGCAACCGGCCGCCCCGCGAGGCTGGGGGCGGAGCGCGGGAGAGCCTGGCGCAACTGCTCCGCACGCTGCGCGGCATGGCGGCGTACCCGCAGACGCTCACGTTCCTGATCGCATACCTGATTTACAACGATGCGGTGCAGGCCGTGATTACGCTGGCCGGACAGTTTGGAATCGACGAGCTGAAGATGTCGATGGAAACGCTCGCACTGGCCATTTTGATGGTGCAGTTCGTGGCCTTCGGCGGCGCGCTGGTTTTCAAGTTCGTGGCCCGCGCGATCGGCGCCAAGGCGGCGATCGTGGTCAGCCTGGCGATCTGGGCGGGCGTGCTCATCTCGGTGTATTTCTCGGTTCGCACCAGCTCTCAGTTCTTCGTCATGGCGGCGATCATCGCCATTGTGCTGGGCGGCACGCAGGCTCTGAGCCGCTCGTTGTTTTCGCAGATGATCCCGCGGGGCAGGGAAGCCGAGTACTTTGGCGTGTACGAGGTCAGCGACAAGGGAACGAGCTGGATGGCGCCTCTTTTCTTCGGTCTGACTCTTCAACTTACCAAGAGCTATCGGCTCGCGATCGCGTCTCTGATTGTATTCATCGTGGCGGGAATGCTGGTGCTGCTGCGCGTGAATGTGGGACGGGCGGCGAGCGAGGCGGGGCGTGAGGCGGGGGAAACTTAGGGCGAACCGGCGCGGCGGCAGACCATGCGAGAACGAGTTTCTTGTCGCATACGATCCAAGTGGGGCCGTTGAAAGCAAGGGACTTGCCCCATTCACCTTCGGGCGGACAACATGGCGAGGAGCACCGGAAGAGTGGCTAGAGCAACATGATCCGCCAGCGGGACTTTCAAATATGCAAAGAACATCGCAAGTCCTTCGATAACGCACAGGGCCACAATTCGCCCCCCGCGAGTTTCAAAGGCCCTAATCATCGCTCTCGCGCCTCCTGCGCTTTGACTTCTTGGGAAATCCTTCTCCCATACCTTACATATCGACCATTCGCCAAGAACTTTAGACCCTTTTTGGTCAGGTACGGATAAGCGATTGAAAACAAACCGAAAACAGTGGTACAAATATACTTGACTCAGCACGGGGAAAGTGCAAGAATGAACACGGTCGGCATCCGAGCATTGGCGGGGGTCCGTTATGACCGCCCTCGCCTATCCCTATGACCGAGTGGATCGCTGGGGGGTGCGCGACAGACCGGAAGGTATCTCAATGATTAACGTGAACCACCCTCAGATTCTTGACCTAATTTCCGATTATCGATCTCCAGAACGATGGGATAGTGCAGCTTTGCTTATTTGGTACTTGGAGAGCTACTATCGCCTTGACCGTCGAGAGGCCGAAGATTCCGTGTGTGACAAGGGAAACGACAAAGGGATTGACGGGATCTGGGTAAACGACGACGACGAAACCATTGTGGTCTTCCAGTCTAAACTTGTCGAAAGCCCCAAAAAAACCATTGGCGATGCCGGGTTACGTCCATTCGCCGGACTCTTGTCTCATGCAAGATGAGCCTGAACCGAGGCCCGGATTCTCACACAAGATGAGCCTGAAGGGGAAAGATCGGGATGCTGGGTATTGATCATCAGCATGGACGATTCGGAAGCCACCAGCCTGGAGCAGATCCG
>CAIRXZ010000066.1 GCA_903882645.1 uncultured Acidobacteriia bacterium
ACGATGACTTCTCCCCGGATGGGGTTGCAGCACTTCGCCCGGTAGACCAGCAGGTCGTCCACGCCGCGAACCTTGATCACGTCGCCGGCCGCGGAGCGCCCGGCGCCGGGGAACACCGCGCCCGCGGGGACGGGCCCGGCCTCTCCGGGCCCTGGAAGCGCGCTCTTCGCGTCCTCGTCCTCTTTGGCCGCCACGCCGGGCGCGATCTTGCTCAGCACCTGGCGCGCCGAGAACCTGCCGTAGCCCAACGCGGCGTACAGATCCTCCATCTTGCTGTATCCGTACGCGGAAGCCACTTGATCGAGCTCGCTCTTCCCCACGCGCGCGAGCTGCACTCCCAGGCGGCGAGCTTCCTTGTCGAGGTATTTCTCGCCGATCTCGATGGCCTTCAGCCGCTCGCTGGCGTTGATGACGTGCTTGATCTTGTTGCGCGCGCGCGAGGTCTTCACATAGGCCAGCCAGTCCTTGCTGGGCGCATGGTTGGGCTGGGTCATGATCTCGACGATGTCGCCGTTGCGGAGCGGCGAGCGGAGCGGGACGATGCGCCCGTTGACCTTGGCGCCGACGCAGGTATTCCCCACGTCGGAGTGAATGGAGTAAGCGAAATCGATGGGCGTGGCGTCGCGCGGAAGCACGATCACCTTGCCGCGGGGCGTGAAGGTGTAGACCTCCTCCGGGTACAGGTCCATCTTGATGGTGGACATGAACTCGCCGGGGTCCTGAACATCCCGCTGCCACTCGACCAGGTGGCGCAGCCAGGCGATGCGCTGATCGTCGGCTGCGGGGCCTTTCTTGCCTTCCTTGTATTTCCAGTGCGCGGCGATGCCCTCTTCCGCGATGCGGTGCATCTCCTCGGTGCGGATCTGCACCTCGAAGGTCTGGCCGTGCGGTCCGACGACGGAAGTGTGCAGGGACTGGTAGAGGTTGGGGCGGGGGATGGCGATGAAGTCCTTGATCCGTCCGGGAATGGGGCGCCAGCGGTTGTGAATCACTCCCAGGGCGGCGTAGCAGTTCTTGACCGAATCGGTGACAATGCGCAGCGCCATCAGGTCGTAGACCTGATCGATCGTGATCTTCTGCCGGCGCATTTTCTGAAACACCGAATACGGGCGTTTGACGCGTCCGTCGATGCGCGCGGGGATGCCCTCGCCCTTCAGCTCGGTTTCGACGGTCCGCCGGATCTCGATCAGGAACTCCTCGTTGGAATGGCGCCGCGTCTCCATGGCGCCGAGGATTTCGTGGTAGGCGTCCGGTTCGAGGTATTGGAAGGCCAGATCCTCCAATTCGTTGCGCACCTTGCCCATTCCCAGGCGGTGGGCGATGGGCGCGTAGATTTCAATGGTCTCGCGGGCGATGCGCTCGCGCCTTTCGGCGCTCAGATAGCCCAGGGTGCGCATGTTGTGCAGGCGGTCGGCGAGCTTGACCAGGATGACCCGAATATCCTCCACCATGGCCAGCAGCATCTTGCGGAAGCTTTCCGCCTGCCGGTCTTCAGCCGAGAAAAAGTCGAGCTTGGTCAGCTTAGTGACGCCGTCGACGCACCGCGCCACCTCCTCGCCGAACTCCTTGCGCACCTGTTCGACGGTGACGCTGGTATCCTCGACGACGTCGTGGAGCAGACCGGTCTCGATGGCCACCACGTCCATGCGCATGTCCGCGAGAATGAGCGCGACCATGGCGGGATGCGCCATGTAGGGATCCCCGGAGTCGCGCATCTGGCCTTCGTGCCATTGGCGGGCGAAGCGGAAAGCCTTGTCCAGTCCCGAGAGGTCGTCCTTGGGACGGTATTCGCGCACCTTGGCTTCCAGTTCGCAGTACAAGGTTCCGATGGGATCGCCGGGCGCCGGCGGGGCTGCGGGAATGTCCGGGAGGCTGGCGGATTCGAGGGCCACGCTAATCCGATTGTAGCAGCGGGGCGCGAAGAAGGCAGACCAGGAGGTCCGCCCCACTGAAGGCAGACCACGGAAAACGATGGTCTGCCCCACTGGGCACAAAAACAAATGGGGAGCCTGCCTCGCGGGCAGACTCCCCGGATAGACGCTCCAAAACGGCGTGAAAACTAGTTCGAACCCTGGTCGGCGACGATGCCGCCGCCGGTCTTCTTGGCTTTCCTGTCGGCTTTGATCTTGATAGTGGCCAGCGCCTTGTCAAGCCAGTAGTTGGCGCCCTCCTTGCCCTCAATCTGCTCCTTGTAGCCCTCCTGGTTGTCCGCCAAGTCCGCGCGCTCGCGAATCAGCAGGTTCTTGTACGTCATGGCGTCTTCATTTTCGGGATCGATCTGGAGGCACTTATCGAGGTTCTTCAGAGCCACGTCGATCATGGGCCCGAATCTGGCCGTGAGGTCTTCCCGGACCTTCTTATCCTTGAAGGGACCAGGGTCGTCCTGCTTCATCTTCAGGCTCATGCGCGTGTTGTCGTACTCGCGATACCATTCCCAGTACGTGATGACCGCGAGGTTGTAATAGGCCTCTTTGTTGTTCGGCTCGATCGCGGCGAGCTTCTCATACCACCGCTGCGCGTTGGTCCAGTCCTTGCGGTTGAAGTACAGCGAAGCGATGTAACCCACCGCGAGGGCGTTCTTGGGGTCCTGGTCCACCACCTTCTGGAACTGGTCGTACGCCGCCTGCCATATCTGCCGGTTCTCGGGCGTCTCCGCGCCCGGGACATACTGCTGGAAATAGGCGACGGCAAGGTACTGGCGGGCCGTGATGTAACTGGGGTCCAGATCCACGGCGGTCTTGAAATTCTCCACGGCTTCCGAATACTGAGCGTTCCTGAAGTTAGCAACTCCCTTGTTGAGCTGGTCGCGCGACTGCAACTTGCTGCAATTCGCGCCCGAGAGCGCCAGGAGAACGATGGCGAGGACGGGGGCCGATTTCCCGATGAGCTTCATTGTCCGGCCTCCATGGAAGCGAGCATGAGGCCGACCTTGTCGATTCCAGCGCCATGGGCGATATCGATCGCCTCGGCCACCCACCGGAACTCGATGTCGTTATCGCCCTTGACGAAGACCACGCGCTCGGCGCGCGTCTTAAAGATTTCATAGAGGCGGGATCCCAGTTGGGCTTCGTTGGTCGGTTCGTTGTTGATCGCGAATTTGTGGTCCTTGTCGATGGTAATCACCACCGTCCGCACATCGGACGCATTAGCCTGCGCTCCCGGGGGCGGCGGCTGAGGTACCAGCGCCTCCAGCCCTTTCGGCGTCAACGGCGTGATCACCATGAAGATGATGATCAGCACCAACAGCACGTCGATCATGGGCGTCATGTTGATGTCGGACTTGGGACCCTTGGATCCGCCGACTGCCATTCCCATAAAATTGCTCCTTTATCAAAAACCTGTCTTACCGCGTCCTACTGTCCAGCCGGAGCGCCCCCCACGGAGGAGGCGGGCTTGTTCTTTTCCTGCAACTGGTCGGTCAACAGGCCGATCTGGTCCACGCCCGCCGCGCGCAGATTGTCGACCACGTCCACCACTTTCTCGTAACGCGCGCGCGTGTCCGCCCTGAGGAAGACTTCCTTGTCGAGCCGGCCCGCCAGCAGGTCCTTGACTTTTGGCGCGAGGTCTTCGGGCTCGGTTCTGGTGGTGCCGAGATAGACCTTGCCGTCGTGCGCCACGACGATCAGCACCGCGTCGCTCTTGTCGGCCGCCTGCATGGCGATGGGATTCCTGGTTTTCACCATTTCCACGGTGACGCCCTTGGAGAGCATGGGCGTGATGACCATGAAGATGATGAGCAGCACGAGCATCACGTCGACCATGGGCGTCACGTTGATGTCGTTGATCGGCGGGGGCGCCTTGGTAACAACCGCGTTCTCTTTCTTCTTTTCATGCATCGTGTCTCTCCCCGGAACCGGCAGGATCGGGGAGCCCCGGCGGGGCTCCCCCAGATTCAACTCGCCGGACCCTAATCGGCTCGCGCCGCGACCCCTACTTCCTGGCGCCGCGCTGGCTGCGCTTCAGGAAGTAGTCGATCAACTCGGAACTGGAGTTGCCCATCTCCACGTCGAAAGCCTCAATCCGGTTCGTGAAGTAGTTGAACATCCAGACCGCCGGGATGGCCACCAGAAGTCCGATAGCGGTGGTCACCAGGGCTTCGGAAATACCGCCGGCCACCGCGCCCAGACCGGTGGACTTCTCGGTCGAAATCCCCTTGAACGCGTTGATGATGCCGACGACGGTTCCGAACAGACCCACGAACGGCGCCGTGGAGCCGATGGTCGCCAGGCCGCTGACGCCGCGCTTCAATTCGGCGTGCACGATGGCCTCGGCGCGTTCGAGCGCGCGCCGGGAAGCATCGATCTCCTCGCCCGGGATCTCCGAGCTGATCTGATGCGCCTGGAACTCCTGCAGACCGGCCACCACGACCTTGGCGAGGTGGCTCTTCTTGTACCGGTCGGCGATCTTCACGGCTTCGTCCAACTTGCCTTCGCGCAAGGCTCCGGCCACGGCCGGGGCGAACAGCCGCGACTGCTTGCGGGCGGCGTTATAGGCCAAAAGCCGGTCGATCATGACGCCAATGGAATAGGCCGACATGAGGAACAGGATTCCGACCACGGTTTTGGCGGGCCAGCCCATCTGAGCGAATAGGGACCGCACATCCCAGCCCACGGTCCCGGATTCCTGGAGCAAATACAGCGACCAAACGTGCAATTGCGAAAACATCTTTTTTTTCTCTCCTGCGAGTTGAATTTGAACCCAAACCGGCCGTCCGTCCCCGGACCACCGGGCTACTGCAGCGTGAAGTTGACGTCGATTTCCGTCGATACCTCGACCGGCTCCTCATTGAGAAGAGTCGGCTTGTAAATCCACTTTTTCACGGCTTCCATGGCGGCCGGCGCCAGCATCGGGTGCCCGCTCACCAGTCTCAATTCCTGAATGGTGCCCTCTTTGGAAATAATAGCGCTCAGGATGACGTGGCCCTGGATGCGCGTACTCCTGGCCAGCGGCGGATAAGTCGGTATGATCCTGTTAATCAAGCGGGCTTCCTGAACCTTGCCGCCGACCTGGATGCGCTGAATCACCTTCTCCTCCTTCTTCGGAGGCGGGGGAGGCGCGAGCATTGGAGCGGACCCGCCCAGCAGGCCGCTCAGCACGCCGCTGGCGCCGCTGCCAAGGCCTCCGGGGACGCCGCCGCCGGCGGAAGGAGGCGGAAGCTCGCTTTCCGAGATTTGGGCGATTTGAGTCGGGACGGACTTGGGAGCCATCAGCCGGCCGGCATCGAACTGCCGAGGAATAATCCTCACCTGAACCGCCTTGGGCGCTTCGGCGGGCGGAGGCGGAGGCGGAGGCGGAGGCGGAGGGGCCACCAGGAGGCTCTTCAATTGGCCGGCGGGAAGCACGTCGGTCCAAATCATCGGCACGAGCACCGCCATTCCCAGCAGGAGCGCCTGAAAGATGAAGCCTGCCGCCGTCGTCCAGGGCGTTTTTGTTCTTCCCGAGCCTTCCACGAATGTCTGTTCAAACATAAGAAACTTCCTTTCCTTGCCCCCGCGCCGCCGGCTCTCAACGCGCCAGCGCGGCGCCGGCATCCTATCTGGCGGCTCGCGCCGGACTCTTCCGAGCGCTCTCAGCCGGACGCGACGCTACCGCCGGCGCCGGGCCGCCCTTCCCGCGTTTGTCGGCGTAATTGCGCCAGAACAGCACGATGGGGCTGGCGACAAACACCGACGAGTACGTGCCCACAATAATCCCGCAGACCAGCGCGAACGAAAACGAATGAAGCACCGGGCCGCCCCAGATAAACAGAGCGATCACCGTGAGAAACGTCAGGCCCGACGTCATGATGGTCCGGCTCAGCGTCTGGTTGACGGCCTTGTTCATGATCGATTCCAGCGACTCGCGCCGCGAGAATTTGAGATTCTCCCGAATCCGGTCGAAGATCACGATGGTATCGTTCATCGAATAGCCCACCAGGGTCAGGAGGGCCGCGATGACCGTCATGGAGATCTCTTTGTTGAAAATCGAAAACAGGCCAATGGTGATGATCGTATCGTGGAAGCACGCGATCACCGCGCCCAGGCCGTAAATCCATTCGAAACGGAAGGCGATGTAGACCAGCATTCCGCCCAGGGCGTACAGAGTCGCCAGGACCGCCTTCTGGCGCAATTCCGCGCCCACTTTCGGCCCGACCATCTCGACGCTCATCACGTGATACTGCGACAGATAGAACGTCTGGCGGATGGTATCGAGGACGCCGGAATTCATGCCCGGAACGCCGGAAAGTTGATTAAAATCGGTAATCAGGCCCGAGTAGCGGGGGGAATTCACGTAATCCGCGATAGCGCCGGCCAGTTGCTGCAACTGCTGGTCGCTCATGGGGACGTTGTTACGGGCCAGGGGATCGCGCAACCGGGCGGCGATCTGCTCCTTGCTGGTATTATTGAAGTCCGGTTTGCCGCTGGCGGGTTGCCCGAACGTCTCCCTAAGCACTTCCTCCATCGCCTGGCGGTTGGCGTTCAACTGTTTTTCTTCCAGGAGCTCGGTGCCGATTTCCACCTGGCCCTGGGCATTGGCGCCGGTAAAGTTCTGGACGGTGATCTCGTTCTTGATCTTCCGCGACATCGCCTGCCGGATCTTGTCGAGCGGCGGCGTGGAGGTGAACTGGACGGTCATCAGGGCCCCGCCGCGGAAATCGATGCCGTATTTCAGTCCGCCCTTGACGAGGATGCTGGTGAGACCGGACACGGAAAGCACCACCGAGGCGATGATGAAGAGCCATTTCTTGCCCAGAAAGTCGAAATTCGTGTTCTTGAATAATTCCATCTAACCCCAGCCGCGCCGGTCCCCTACATTACGTTTGGACACCAGCCCTAACGGAATAGTTCCCAGCCGCCGGCCGGAAAGCCATCCCTTCCCAGCCACCGGCTTTCAGCCATGCCCCGGGTCCCCGGCGGCATGGATGCCGATGGCCGAATCAATCAGATACTCAACTCCTGCATGCCCCGGCGGCCGGACAACTCGTAGTCGAAGATCGTCTTCGAGATGAACACCGCCGTGAAGACGTTGGCGATCAAACCGATCACCAGAGTCACGGCGAATCCGCGCACCGGCCCTTCGCCGAACAGGAACAGAAAGGCGCACGATACCACCGTTGTGACGTGCGTGTCCACAATGGTCCACCACGCCTTGCTGAATCCGTTATCCACGGCCGCGATCACGGTCTTGCCGGCCCTCAATTCCTCCCGGATACGCTCGAAAATCAGGACGTTCGAATCCACGGCCATGCCGACCGTCAGGATGACGCCGGCGATGCCCGGCAGCGTCAGCACCGCGTGGAAGTACGAAAGCGCGGCCATCAGCACGACGGTATTCAGAACCAGCGCCAGCACCGCGTTCACGCCCGACCGCTTGTAATACACCAGCATCACGAAAACGACGGCGGTCAGTCCCGCGATGCCGGCAACCAAGCCGGCGTGGATCGAATCGGCGCCGAGCGAAGGCCCGATCGAGTTCTCCTGGGCGTACACGACGCCGGCCGGAAGAGAGCCCGATTTCAGGAACTGCGCCAGCTCCATGGCCTCCTCCTGGCTGCCCAACCCGGTGATCCGGCCGCGGTCTTCAATCCTGGCCTCGATGGTGGCCACGCTGACGATCTGCTTGTCCAGGACGACCGCGAGCTTGTTGCCGATGTTGGCTTCCGTGAAGGTCGCAAAACGTCTGCCGCCATCCGGCGAGAGCGTAAAGTTGGTGTCCCACCTGCGCAGGTCGCCCGGACCCGAGCTGGCGTTGCGCATCTCGTGCCCGGTGACCACCGGCAGCCTGGACACCAGGAACCACTGCTCACCCTCGGACCCGCCTCGCGGCAGCAGCTTATAGAGGATGGTGTTCACCGGCAAAATACCGCCGTGCTGGGACAAGGCCGCGTCTTTGCTCGCGAATGGCCCCTCCTTCACCGCCGTGATCTGCAAATTCGCCACGGTGCCGATCATGTCCTTGACCTGCTGCGGATCGTCCACGCCCGGCAACTGCACCAGGATCTGGTACTTGTCGCTGGAGCTGCCGTACTGCTGTACGGAAGGCTCGGTCACGCCGATGGTGTTGATGCGGTTGCTGATGGTCTGGATCGAGCGGTCCACGGTGTCCCGCTTCAACTGGTCGAGTTCCGTGGGCTTCATGCGCAGGTAGTAGTCGCTCGAGTTCACCGCGGTGAGGATCCATTCGCCGTAGCGGTCGCTCACGATGCTGCGGACGGAGTTCGCCTCGGCGGAGGGGATGCCTTTGACGTCAATCTGGATGGTGTTCGCCGTCTCCACCGTCTGCGGATCGTTGGCATCGATGGAAGCGTAGTGGATGTTCTGCTTGCGGAAATCTTCCTTGAGACGCTCGATGTCCTGTTGCGCGACCGTCTTGACAGCGTCCTGGACCTGGACTTCGAGTATCAGGTAACTGCCGCCCCTCAGGTCCAGCCCGAGCCGGATGTTGTTCTTCACGTTCCGCACCAGGGCGGAAGGCGAGCCCGGAAAGCCGATAATCCCGAATACGCATATCAGGAGTATGACCGCGATGAAAACGGTCCGCGACGTTAAATTCTTTCGCATGGGAGTATAGTGCCGCCAATCGTAATACTACTTCTTGCCGTCCGGGGAAACCATGCTCGAAACCGAGCTGCGCGAAACCTGGAGCTTGACGCCATCCGGTTTCACGCGGAGCACCAGGGTATCGTCGCTCTCGATGGCGACGATGGTTCCCACGATTCCGCCGCTGGTCACCACCACGTTGCCGTTTTGCAGCCCGGCCAACATCCTTTGCTGCTGCTTGCGCTGGCGCTGCATGGGCATGAACAGCAAAAAATAGAAGATTGCAAAGATGAGAAGAATTGGGAGGAATCCCAAGTACGAACTCGGCTGCGCCGATTGGAGAAAAAGGTTCAAAACCACGTTGTGACCATATGGGGAATCACCCGGCTTCGGCGTTAGCCGAGCGGACAGTCCTCAGGTATTCCGGATATTCGCCCGATAATATAGCGTGCCTGATCTCACGCATGATGTCAAGGTACCGCCAGAGGTTGTGCCGGGTCGCCAACGCCGCGTACAGGATCTCCCCGGACAGAAATAGATGGCGAAGGTAGGCCCGGGAGTAGTTTCTACAAGTATAGCACTCGCACGTCTCGTCCAGCGGGAGCGCGTCGTTCTTGTAGCGGGCGTGTTTGATGACGATGCGGCCCTGAGAGGTGAACAGGCTCCCGTTGCGCGCGTTGCGGGAGGGCAGCACGCAATCCATCATGTCGACCCCGCGGGCGACGTATTCGGGCAGTTCGGCGGGCATTCCGACTCCCATGGCGTAGCGGGGCCGGGAGCGCGGCAGGATGTCCTCGGAGGCTTCCACCATCTCCATGCTCAGCGCCCGGGGCTCGCCCACGGAAAGCCCGCCGATGGCGTAGCCGTCCGCGTCCAGATCCACCAGGGCCGCGGCGCATTCGCGGCGGAGGTCCCGGAACATGGAACCCTGCACGATTGGGAACAGCGCATGGCGCGTGGGGATTTCGGCGCTCCGCTGGCGGTGATGCGCGGCGGCCCGCCGCGCCCACGCCAGGGTGCGGCCCAAGCTCTCGCGCGCGTACTCGCGGCTGGCGGGGTAGGCGGGACATTCGTCGAGCGCCATGAGGATGTCGCTGCCGAAGGCGAGCTGCGCGTCCACGGTGGATTCGGGCGTGAACGTATGCAGGTCGCCGTTGAGATGGGATTGGAACAGCACCCCATCCCCGGTGACTTTACGCAAGCCGCTCAGGCTGAATACCTGGTATCCGCCGGAATCCGTCAGAATCGCGTGGTCCCAGGACATGAACCGGTGGAGACCGCCCATCTCACGGATAAGCTCCGCGCCGGGACGAATGCACAGGTGGTAGGTGTTCGCCAGCAGAATTCGGATGCCCAAGTCCTCCGACAGGTCGCGCTGCGTGAGACCCTTGACCGTGGCCTGGGTCCCGACCGGCATGAAGACGGGGGTTTCGATGGTTCCGTGGGGCGTGTGCAGCAGACCGGCGCGCGCGCGGGTCTCAGGGCATTCCGCCAACGTTTCAAAGGAGAACTGGCTCAACCTTTACGGTAAGACAGGCGTCGAGGCGTGTCCAGTGGAGCAGACACTACGGGCTTAAGGAAATGGACGAGCGGGGAAGGCAAGAAGGCAGACCACGAAAAACGATGGTCCGCCCCACTGGGCACACTTCGGGCTTGGAGGCTGCCCGACGCGGGGCCGGGCATGCCCGACCCCTACGGGGATGGGCATGTTAAGAAATTCGTTGCGGCGGCCGGGGCTCTCGGACTTTTCGCCGTGCGTCACCGGCCGCCAATGGTTTGGACCGCATCTACGTCGATATTGGGCCGCTGGCTGGCGGTCTTACCGGGTCGTTTCGATGCCTGATCCTCTGATATCCGC
>CAIRXZ010000067.1 GCA_903882645.1 uncultured Acidobacteriia bacterium
TCCGGGTCGTTCTGGACTGTCGCCGGCGCCAATGCCATCATCGCTTTGCGCTGCTGCCGCCTTAGCCACAGGTTCGAAGACTACTGGGAAACCCGTTCCCGAGCCGCCTGATTACCCACTTTTTTGTCGTGCACCCGATCGCGTAGTCTGAGCGCTCCTATTCGCAAATACAGATACGCTCGGATTCCCTGAATTCCCTCGGAATTTGCAGCCCCATCACTTCCAAGTCGCGCACCCGGCGCGGGCGCCGGTTCGCGGTCTTCGTCGCAAATAGCGGCCCGCGTCTTCCCGCCGCCGGCGGGGCAACCCATCGTTCTTCGTGGTCTATCGCGCCTCGGAGCCTCGGAGCTACTTCCAGTTGTACGACGCGAGCACGGCGCCGTCGAGGCCTATCAGGATCATCGCCGAGCGGCCGGGTTCGAGGGCGCCGGAGAATTGTTTTCCGCTGCGCTGGTCGGTAAAGGCGATCGTCTGCTGGCCGGATTCCGAGGTGAGAACGTAGAGCGTCGCGCGCGGATATTTGGTCGGACAGATCGACATGCCGGGGTCCTGAAGCGTGGTGACATAGGCGGGCGTGACGCCCGCGGTCTTCAGCGCGTAGGCATAGATGTCGCCGACGGCCTGGAGGTTGTCGTTCAACTCCAGGGGCAGAGGCGAAAACAGGATCTTGCCCTTGCCCAGGGTCTTCTCTGCCCATAGCGCGTGGTCGGGCAGGACGGCGCGGTCCAGGTAGGTGGTTCTGTCCCCGCCGTAGGAGAGGCGCGCCTCTCCGCCAGGGAACTTCACAAGCTCCTCGCGGATGGTCAGCGGGACGGTTTCGTAGGCCAGTCCGGCCTGCCGCGCCCGCCCGGTGGGATGGAAGCGCGCATCGCCATCGAACGGTCCGGAGACAAGCAGGGTGGCGCCGGCGGCGACCTTCGCGCGAATGGCCTCCCAGGCGGAGGGGGCCAGTCCCGTGGGCGAGGGGAGGATAATCAGCTTGGGACTGCCGAGGTCGCCGATCTGGTACTCGCCCACCGCGTAGGCCTCGCCTCGCGCATAGTTATAGAGTGCGCGCACGGCCTTCTGCTGCGCGGCCAGCGCGGTGGAATTGTAGATCGAAAGCTGGAAGGATTGCGGCAGAACCAGCGCCACCTGCGGCGGAACCAGGTCGGTGGCATAGGGCGCGGCTTTCTCGGCGAACTGCCCGACG
Organism: uncultured Acidobacteriia bacterium; assembly: GCA_903882645.1. Lineage (GTDB taxonomy): Bacteria > Acidobacteriota > Terriglobia > Bryobacterales > Bryobacteraceae > BOG-224. The sequence continues at coordinate 1,193 of CAIRXZ010000067.1, forward strand.
CCGCGCATGACGGTCTGCGCGATCTTGGCCGAGCCGTCGCTGCGCTTGATGCCGAAATCGACTTCACGGTCCCAATCCCACATCAGCGCTCCGCTGCTCCCCGCGGCGAAACCGAGGACCCATTTCTTCTCGTTGAGCGCGTTCCCGGCGATCTCGTCGTAGCGCCAGTTCCCATCGGCGTTGCGAACGGGCTGATAGCCCGTTTCGCCGGTGATGTTGGGGATGCCCGGACGCTTGGCCGCCACCGAGTCCCAGAGCAACGCGTCGTCCTGCCAGTAGGTGTGGTTGGTGGTGAACGCGACGCCGCCCGACGAATAGAACTGGTTCAACACGCGGTTGGTGACGCCGCCCTCGTCCTGGCCGACATCGACGAGCTGCTTGCTCCCCGCGCCGCGGATGGCCGTCACCATGGAGCGCACCCACCCGGTGAACATGTCCTGCGCGAACAGGTTGTAGTCGGTGGCGCGCGCCATGCCGGCGTTGCCGGACCGCCCGAAGGTGAGGTTGGCGATGGTGGGCAGAGGAACGTCCTCGAAGCCGCCGAGCGAATCGGGGGTCACGGACCACGCGGCGCTCAGCTCGGCGAGGCTCGGGTACTTCGCGGCCAGCCACTTATGCCAATTGGCAAGCTCGGCGGGGTCGCCGTTGGGAGTGTTGCCCGTCCAGAGGCGGTTGGGGTTCGAGAAGCTGGGCTCATTGATCAGGTCCCAGCACAGCCAGGGGACGTCCTTGAAGCGATTCACGATGGAAAGGACGTAGTACAGCTCGGTCTTGACGGCATCCTGGTCCTGGTAAACGTTGGGTTGGGGAGGCCCTTGCGCGGCGCCGCCCCGCCCTCCCGCCGCGCCGCGGCCAGCCCCGGCCGCCGCTCCCGGGGCCGTTGCCGGCGGGGCAGCCGCGGGATCCAAGGGATTGGGAGCAAACGCGTAGAACGTGAAATTGACGACGATTCCGTGGCGGTGCGCGCTCAGGAGGAAGGCCTCCAGATTGCGCAGGAACCGCTCGGTCACGCCCTTGTTGGCGGGATCGATGATCCTCAATTGCGGACCCCAGACGCCGGTGCGGACGAAGGTCACGCCATAGCGCTGCATTTCCTCGAAATCGCGGTCCCAGATCCAGGCGTTGCGGGGACCGCTGAAATCCCAGCCATTGGCTTCAGTCGAGAAGTAGTTCGCCCCGACGGGGAAGAATGGCTTGCCGTCGCGCGTGAGGAAGTCCTTTTTCACGCCCAGGATCGGGCCGGCCGCGAGTTCCTTCGGGTCTTCCACCCACAGGCCGTTCTGGTAACCCTCGCGGCCCTGGCCGCCTTCCTCCCACACCGCGCGCACGGTGTAGAACCCCGGCGTCAGAGCCTTGGTGAACGCCGCATCCGCGTTGGTCTGGCCCGAGACCGGAACGCCGACCGTCTCCACCACCACATTCCCGGAGAACAACTGGACTCGCACGTCTCCGGACAACGGCTGGTTGGCGCGTTCGCGGCCCGCGTTGCGAAGATGGACCACGGCCTTGGCCGGCTCTCCCGGCTTGAGGGTCGAAAACGGCATCTCGAGCGAAAGCGCGGTCACGCCTTGCCGCGCGTAGGCGGCGCTCTGGGCGATCAAGGAGACGCCGTCGGCGGATTCCCAAAAGCCGGGCATCGGCTCGAAATCCAGCAGGACCATGCGCGAGGCGGCTCCGCCGCCGGCCCCGCGGCCGCCGCCCGGACCGCCGAAGCCGCCCGTGCGGTCCATAACCACCACGGGCGCCGCGACCTGCAAGCCCTCCTCGTTCAGCATGAAGCCGAGGCCGTTGACGCGGCCTTCGAGGACGAAGAAGCGCCGCGCCCGAAGCGCCAGCGGGTGGAGGAAAGAGTACTCGGTGCGCCAGGCGAACCTCGTGGCGCCCTGCTCGGGGGCTGCGTAGATGTGCTGAATCCCCATGTCGCGGGCGTACGCATCCCGCGGCGGGGCCTGGGTGAACCTGCCGTTGGCACCGGCCACTGGAACCCGAAACGCCTGGCCGCCCAGAACCAGGAGGTTGCCACCGTTCCGAAGCCAGGTCTGAATGCCGCTCCATGCCTCGGTGGGAAACGCGGAGCCATGGGGCAGGACGAGCAGGCCGGCGCCGGCGAGAGTCGCCGGATCGCGCAGCTCCTCGATGCCCGCGAAGACCGGGTCCATGCCATCCAGCGCTTTGACGAGCGCTTCACGGGGGACCGGCTGGCTGGCGACGGTTGGGAAGCCCGGCTGCCAGAAGACCACCACTTTGGCGAAAAGGGGGCAGCTAACGACGAGGATCAAGCATAGCGCAGCGACGAGTTTACGCATGGAGGGCTCGCTTTCGTTCAGGATCTACGGGATCACCGATGAGGATAAGCCGCGGCGCGGCATGGCGCAAGGGGCGATCGGGCGCCCAGGGGTTCACCGGCGGATAGCACTCAGCCCAGCCATCGGGCTTCCGCCAACACCGTGTGCCGGCCCCCTTTTTGTGGCACCATAACCATGTGGGGGCGTAGCTCAGGTGGATAGAGCAACGGCCTTCTAAGCCGTAGGCCGGGCGTTCGAGTCGCCCCGCCCCTACCACCCTCGGAAATCCCGCGCGGACCGGTGAGAAACCGCGCGGCCGGTCCTCATGCTCTGCTAAACTCCCAGTCTGATGGATATGGCCGGCAAAGTCGTTGTGATTACGGGGGCCACGTCCGGAATCGGACTGGCGGCGGCCGGGAAGCTGGCCTCCATGGGCGCGCGCCTTGTGCTGGCGGCCCGCGACCGCGCAAGGGGCGAAGCGGCGCTCGAACGCCTGCGCGCGGCCGGACCTGGGGCGGCGCACGCCATCTACTACGCGGACCTGTCGAAGATCGCGGAGATGAAGCGGGTGGCGAGTGAAATCGCCGCCGCCGAGCCGCGTATCGACGTCCTCGTCAACAACGCCGGAGCTTTGTTCGGCTCCCGGCAGCTCAGCGCCGACGGCCTGGAGATGACCTTCGCGGTCAACCACATGGCCTATTTCGTCGTGACGCTCGGCCTGGCCGAACGGCTGCGCGCCACGCCCGGCGCGCGGGTGGTCAGCACGTCTTCGGGGGCGCACGCGGGGGGCAGGCTCGATTTCGACGACCTGCAATTCGAGAATCGTTTCCGCGGCTTCGCCGCCTACGGCCGCTCGAAGCTCTGCAACATACTCTTCACGCGGGAACTGGCGCGGCGATGGCGGGACGCGGGAGTCACCGCGAACTGTCTCCATCCGGGATTTGTCGCGACCCGCTTCGGCGATGCAAGCGGCGGGGCATTCGCGCGCGCGATCCGTTTCGCCAAGCTTTTCGCCAGGACTCCGGAGAAGGGCGCCGAGACCATCGTCTACCTGGCTTCCTCTCCGGACGTGGCGCACGTCAGCGGGGCCTACTTCCAGGACTGCCGGCCGGTGGAACCGGCCAAGGCGGCGCGGGACGGCGAAGCGGCCCGGCGGCTTTGGGAAGAAAGCGCCCGTCTGGCTGGGCTGTGATCGAGCGGAGACCCCTCGCCATTGGGGCCAAGAGGACTGCGCGGCGGGGCAGTGCAGTATCATGAAGGTTCCCGGCGCATGGTGACCGAACGGCAGGTACCCGAAGGCAAATCGAAGCTTACGCGTCTCTATTGGGCCATGGGCGCCTATGCCGTTCTGGCGCTCCTGGCCTGGACAACGCTCGACGGCTGGATGCGCTACGGCGTGTGGATCCTCCTCGGCGGACTGGCCGCCAAGACGCTCATCGCGCACAAGGCCGGCTGGTAAGCCGCTCCATTCCAGGTTGAAACATCCCAACGTTTCATTCTGAAACACGTTCCATTTCGGAACGTTCCCCGAAAGCTTATGTAACAGAATCTAAGGTGTTTATACCTGAAAACACAGTGGTGTTGCGCGTGCATTTCTTCAGGTTGTCCGGAGCGTTCGACCGGGATTTCCAACGGAAGAGAGGACGATAGAGATGCAGGCGCAGAACATAGCCGTACAGCAGACGGGCGCAAGCCGGCAGGAAATGCGCGATCAGACGGTGGTCGAGAACCTGCCGCTGGTCAGGGCGATCGCCATCCGGGTACACGAAAACCTGCCGGTGCATGTGGACCTCGACGACCTGATCCACGCCGGCGTGCTGGGTCTGTTCGACGCGGTCGAGAAATACGACGCTTCCAAGAACGTATCCCTGCAAGCCTACGCCAAGCACCGCATCAAAGGGGCGATCCTCGACAGCCTGCGCCAACTCGACTGGGCGTCCCGCGACTTGCGCAAGCGGCAGAAGCAGGTGGAAGAGGCGACGCGGCAACTTTCCGCCAAGCTGGGCCGCGCGCCCACAAGCGGCGAAGTGGCAAAGGAAATGGGCGTCAACGCCGAGCGCTGGCGGCGAATATCGATGGAGCTGAAAAACGTCGGCCTGGCGCCGTCGGGCGGCCCGCGTTTTCCCGACCGGGAACGCGACTACATCGAGGAGTTCCCCGCCACTCCGGAGCTCCGGCCGGACAGGATGTGCCAGCAGAGGCAGTTGCGCACGACCCTGGAACGCGCCATCGAGACCCTTCCGGAACGGTATCAGAAGGTGGTCTTTCTTTACTACACCAACGACCTGACCATGAAGGAAATCGGGGACGTGCTGGGGGTCAACGAAAGCCGCGTTTCGCAGATCCATAAGACGGCGCTGCGAAGAATGGCGGCGGCCCTGGAGTCCGAGGGCATTCGTTCGGCGCAGGCGTTTTGAAAAGGTTTACTCGGCGCGCTGCCATGGAAACATGGCGGAGGCAAGGAGGCCCGGGGCCGCAAGCCGATGAAACCATTCGGTGAACTAAACGGCCGGCAGCCTTAAGAATTCAGTTTCTCGGATCCGCTCTCGCCGCCTGCGCCCCTTTTGGTAGACTCATGGTTGGAGTATGACCGGCCCGCTCGACAACGTCCTACGAACTTTGCGAAGTCACGAAAGCGACCTGAAGCGGCTGGGCGCGTCCCACGCCGCGGTCTTCGGCTCGGTCGCTCGGGGAGAAGCCAAGCCGGGCAGCGATGTCGATGTGCTGGTTGAACTCGACCCCGACCGGCCCATGGGGGTCTTCCAGTACGCCAGACTGAAGCTCTACATCAATGAGATCCTCGATGGCTCCGGCGACGTAGTGAACCGAAGGACACTCAAGCCGCTGCTCCGCGAGAACATCCTGAACGACGCTGTCGATGCCTTCTAAGAGCCCCGCCCAGCGCTTGTGCGATATTGTCGACAACATTGACGCCATAGAAATGTTTGGTCTGGCACACCGTTTGCCACGACCTTCGCGCGTTGCGAAGCGTGGCGGCGGCGGAACTCGACCGTCTGCGGCCGGTGCCCGGACACTGAGGCGGCCTGAACGTCCCGTCTGTCTCGGTGTTGCCCGGTGTCGCCCCAGTGTTGCCTGTCACTGTGTTGCGCCTCCCGTGTTGCCCCCGCCGACACGGTCAGTGCGGCGGGAGGGTTGGTGTTTGTGGCGCCGTCGGTGGAGGAGGTGGAGCGCTGCCTCGACGCGCGGCCATTTGCCGAGCGATCTTCCCGACAAGTTCGCGCTTCAGCCAGGCTACTTCGGCTTCTTTCTTGCCAATAAGCGTATCCAGCGCGACACGTTGCGGCCTCACTGGTCCGGCAATACTCCCGACAGTTTTGGACGCAGACCACCAGGTTGTTTGAAGCGGTCTACTCTCCGCCGGCCGCGCGGGCGTGGGCGGGGCCGCGGAAGACGGCGTTCAGGAAGAGGATGTTCAGGCCGTCTTCCATGGCGCGGAAGTTCGGGTCGGCGGTGAAGGCTACGACCACGCCGCGGCCGAAGGTTCCGCTCACCACCAGGGGCTTGTAGGCCAGTTGCTTGAGGTTCTCCTTCCAGAGATAGCCGCTGGCCACCAGCTTATCGGCGGAATCGAAGTAGGCCGCCGTGATGGCCCTGTCTTCCTTGACCGGGGCGTAGATCGCACGGCCCTCGATCATGGCGTTGACGCTCTCGCCCAAGCCCGCGGTGAGCCAATAGTCCGGCCGGATGCGCGCGCGCAGGATATCGCCGGGCGCGCTGTCCGGAAGCGCGGCAGCCGGCTTGATGGCCTTCTCGTAATCGGCGTCGGTCGCGATCTGGGTCCCGGGCACGCGGCCCGCTTGTGGTCCGGCCGGCTGGGAAGCGCCTCCCGCCGCGCCTCCCGACGATCCTCCCGCCGCGCCACCGCCGGCTTGCCCGCCCGTCTGCGCGCCGGTTTGTCCGCCGCGGCCGCCGCCCTGGGGAGGCGCATCGGCTTCGCGGAGGGCGTTCTCCTGCGGCATTTCCAGCAGGCCCACGCGGCTATCGGTCAGGAAGCTCACAGCCGATCCGAGGGCCACCAGCGTGCCTCCCGCGCCAATCCAGTCCTTCACCCGCCGGATGCCGGCGTCGCCCAGCGCCTGCGTGTAACTGCCTTCCGGCAGCACGATCACCTGGAACTTCGCGAGGTCGCCCGAGGCCAACTGCGCGGCCCGCACCGGCGTCACCGGGTAGCCATACTGCCGCTCCAGCAGAAAACGCGCGGCCCCCGCGGAGCCGGACGACGCGGGCGCGTCCCACGCCACGGCAATGGCGGGCTTACGCACGGGGACCACGTAACGGCTGCCGAAGTTCACGCCTTCGTCGATCCAGCCGGAGTTCGCGCCGTAGACCCCGGCGCCGCTCTCCCGCGCCAGACGCTCCAGGCGGTCGCCTAGGCCGGCGGGGTTGCCCGACACCTTGAAGATCAGGCTCCCGGCTGGGAACCTGGTTCCGTTCTGGGTGAACGGCTTGTCGCTCGAATGGACGGTCAGGTCCTGGCGCAGCGCCGCGGTCAGCAGGCGCCCGGCCGCCTGACTGCCCCAGGGAACCAGGTAGGCCACCGTAGCGTTCGGCCCGTGCATTTCTCCGGGCAGGAAGCGCCCCGGTCTGGCCATTTCGAAGCCGCCTTCGGGGACGGCCGCGGCGGCCACCGCCTCGACGTTGAACAGCAGCGGCAGCGACCACGCCGTCACATCGTAGATCTCGCTGCGCTGGCGCAGTTTGCGGCGCGCCTCCTCCTCGGCCACGAACTTGTCGTCCATGGGCGTCGCGGCGTCGAGCAGCGTGCGGATCAGGCGCTTGGCAGGCTGCGCCAGCGACACGAGGTACGTCCCGGCGGCGTAGTCGCGGTCCCCCGCGCGGAAGCCCGCCGCGGCGCGCTGCACTTCGATGCCGTGGTCGATCAGGATGCCGGCCAGCTTATCCGTGGCCGAAGCATCCAGCCCGCGCGGGAGGATGTAGGCCTTTACCGGTTCCTTCCGCCCCTCTTCGATGGCGCTGGCGCGGTATTTGTAGAAATCGTTCAGCAGCTTTTCGCGGTTCACGGCCGCGGTTTCAAGCGTGGAAACCGAAGCAACAAAGTGATGGCGCACGGTTTCGCGGAAGGTCAGCAGCGTTTCATCGGACCGCCGCACCACCAGACCGCGAACCGAGGCCTGCTCGTAGGTCATCGCCAACGCGCCGTAATAGCAGGGCCAGCTTGCGCCGTATCCGGGGTAGAACGCATCGTACACTTCGCGCGTGAAGTAGTCGAACCCGTACTTGTCGAACCATTTCGCATTGTTCTTCCCGAACAGCTTCAGGCTTGCGCGCTGGTCCGGCGTCAGGTTCGGGTTGTAGGGGTCCGATTCCGGGCTGAAGAAATAGGTGGAGTCGGCCCCCATCTCGTGCAGGTCCACGTAAACCAGCGGCAGCCATTGGCGCAGCGCCTTCACCTGGTTCAGGACCTCGGGCTGCGTGAGCGCGATCCAATCCCGGTTCAGGTCGAACAGGTAGTGGTTGGTGCGCCCGCCCGGCCAGGGCTGCACGTGCTCGGCCGCCAGCGGGCTGGCATCCGGCTCCAGGCCGCGCGCCTGCTCGAAGGAGTTGACGAAGCGGTCGCGCCCGTCGGGGTTCTGGACCGGATCGATCAGCACCAGAGTACGCGCCAGAATATCGTCCACCATCTTGTCGTTGCGCGCGGCGAGCAGATGGTAGGCAGTGAGCATGGCCGCCTCGGGCGAAGAGATTTCGTCTCCGTGCACGCCGTAGGACAGCCACACGATGGCCGGCAGCCCGGCCATGATCTTGCGCGCGTCATCTTCGGGCGTCTTGCGCGGGTCGGCCAGGCGCTCGACGGCCGCCTGGATCTCGGGGAGCCTGCGCATGTTGGCCTCCGAGCCGACGGCCGCGTAAATCAGCTTGCGGCCCTCCCACGTCCGGCCGTAGTCGAAGACCTTCATGCGGCCGGGCGCGGCCGCGGCGAGCGCGTCCATATACCGCAAGATGCCGGCATGGCTGGTTACCTGGTCTCCGGGCTCATAACCAAGGGTCTGGCGAAAGGCCGGGATTTTCGGATCGTAAGCCGCTCCCGGCCAGAACTCGAACGGTTTCTGCGCGTAGAGCGGGGCAAACGCCAACAGCAGGGTGACAAGGCGACGCATGGGAACGATTAGTCTAACCCAATCCGCCGATGAACGCGGGATGTTGTGCGCGCGGGCGGGAACCGCTCCCTCAGAAGCTCTGAAACAATGGCCCGCAAGCGGGCCCGGCAGGCGAAACCGCCCAATGCCACTTAAATAGGCCCTGGCCAAAACATAAGTACTGATCTATGTTTCAGTTGTATGGATCAGACACGCGACGACGCTTTCGGGCTGTACCAGCGGTGCATATCGAGTGGCGTAGTGGAGTACTTGCAGA
>CAIRXZ010000068.1 GCA_903882645.1 uncultured Acidobacteriia bacterium
CGTGTCCCTCCTTCGTCCCTTGGGACCCCGCCAAGCCCACCCAATGCCCATCCGAAGTTGCCCAGCTCGCCCAAAACCTCGGAATCCCTTTCGATACCGCTGCTTGCCCGCACCCAACTGCCACGGATGCGGAATCGCTGGGCCGGCGGCTGATGGCTGTTTCTCAGAGGTGTTTCATGTCAAACTATTGCGGCATTAAACCGATTGACGATCTCTACTCCGGCGCCTCGGCGCAGCCAGTCCGCGCGGGCGACGACCCGGCGGCCGTGGGCGCGGTGCAAGACCTCCTCACCGGCCACGGCTATCGCGGATTGCCCGGCCTCACATCGCCCGCGTACGGCAAATTCGGAGGGAAAACCAGCGTCTGCTTGCAGGATTTCCAATCCCGCCACGGCCTCCCGCCGCAAGACCTCGTGGACCACGCCACGCTCTCCCGGCTCGTCCTCGATCCCGCTTCGGACCCGCGGGCCTGTCACGTGTACGTGACGCTGGCGCTCGGATTCTCCATGAGCGCGCTGCAGAAAGCGCTCTCGCTGGTGGCGCAAATGGAGGGCATGGGCCGTTTCGCCGCCGCCAACCTCAATACCGACAAGGCGGGCTTGTCATACGGCATTATCCAGTGGGCGCAACGGCCTGGCCGGTTGGCGGAGCTTCTGAAGGCGTTTCAGGCCGCCGATGCCGCCCAATATGCCGAAATCTTCGGGGCGGGCGATGCGGAACTCGCGCGGATGCTCTTGCGGCACGCGCAAAAACCCGGCGGCGGAATCGATTCCAATGGCGAGACCACCGACCCGGCGTTCAATCTCGTCGAAGATCCCTGGCCCGCCCGCTTTCGCCAGGCCGCGCTCGCGGTTTCCTTGCAGAAGGTTCAGGTGCGGGCCGCCTTGACGGCTTTCGGCCGCACCCTCGCCGTGATCCGCGCCGCGGCCCCCGAAGCGGCCACCGAGCGCGGGGTCGCCTTTCTGCTCGATGTCGCAAACCAATTCGGCGATGCCGGGATGAGCCAATTGTGCAAGCTCGCCCGCCAAAGTCGCGCTTCCGAATCCGATCTTCTCGAATCCGTCGCCGCCGAATCCGTGGAACGCATGCCCGCCAGTTTCCAGATGCCCGTCCGCGCCCGCCGCGACGTCTTCCTTCACACCCCCTGGCTCTCCGCAAGCCCGTTCGCCGATGCGAACGCGCCGGGCAGACCATGAACAAAGATGGTCCGTCCCGTGGAGCGAGCCTCCGGCTTGCTATGCCGGCGTCCGTGCCGGCATTTGTTCGGACCGGGAGAACGCCGGCAAGGACGCCGGCGTGGCACGCCTGGAGGCCCACTCCACGAATCGTCGCGCCGCGCCAACTTTGTGTCCGCACGATTCCAAGCCCCGTCAGGGGCGTTAGAAAGCCCAGGGCGTCAGCCTTGTGGAATAGACCAGAAACCACGCCAGCCCCGTAGGGGCGTAAGAAAACGGTTTCGTGCCGGGGATTGATCGCCCGGCGCAACGTGCGGCGAACCAGCCAAGCTGCAATACTGGCTTTAGAATCGTATTAGATGCCCTCCCCTTCCCCCGCCCCCCGCAGGCGCGTCCGGCTCCGGCTACGCGGCATCGTACAGGGCGTCGGATTCCGGCCCTTCATCCATAATCTGGCGCACGAACTGGAGTTGGGAGGCTACGTCCTCAATTCCTCGGCCGGTCTGTCGGCCGAAGCGGAGGGCGACCCCGCCGCGGTCGAGCGTTTCATCCAGGCCGTCACCCGGCAGCCGCCCCCGCTCGCATGGGTTCAGGAAGCCGAGTGTTCCGAACTGGAGGCCTCGGGCGAGCGGACTTTCGCCATCCGCCCGAGCGCCCCCGAAACCGGCGAGTTCGCCCTGGTCTCGCCCGACGTCGCCACCTGCGACGATTGCCGCGCCGACTTCACCGATCCCGCCAACCGCCGCTTCGGCTACCCCTTCACCAACTGCACCAACTGCGGCCCGCGCTACACCATCATCCGCGACATCCCCTACGACCGCTCCAAGACCACCATGGCGGTTTTCCCGATGTGCGCCGCCTGCCAGGCCGAATACGAGGACCCGCTTGACCGCCGCTTCCACGCGCAGCCCAACGCCTGCACGGACTGCGGCCCAACCCTCTCGGCGTCCATCGAAGAGGCGCGGCGGCGCCTGGCTGCCGGCGAGATCCTCGCCATCAAGGGCCTCGGCGGCTTTCACTTGGCTTGCGACGCGCGCAACGGCGCGGCCGTGCTCGCTTTGCGCCGGCGAAAACGCCGCAGCGACAAGCCCTTCGCCCTCATGGCGCGAGATCTCGCCGCGGCCGAAGAGATTTGCGTGGTTTCCGAAGCCGATCGGGCCGCTCTCGCCAGCCCGCTCCGGCCGATCGTCATCCTGCCGCGCCGGGCTGGAGAGGCGCCGCTGGCCGAAGCCATTGCGCCCGGCAACCTAACGCTAGGGGTCATGCTCCCCTACACGCCGCTCCACCACCTGCTCTTCGCCGGCGCGCCCTATTCGCTCCTGGTCATGACCAGCGGCAACCTCAGCGAGGAGCCCATCGTGGTGGCCAACGGGGAAGCCCGCGAGCGGCTGGCCGGCGTGGCCGATTGGTTCCTCCTGCACAACCGCGACATCTACATGCGGGCCGACGACTCGGTGGTGCGCACGTTCGAAGGCCGCGTCCGCGCGCTGCGCCGTTCGCGCGGCTATGCCCCGCAAACCCTGGACTTGGGCCGCCCGGTTCCCGAACTGCTTGCCTGCGGCGGCGAGTTGAAGAACGCCTTCTGCCTCACCAAGGGCCGGCACGCCATCCTGAGCCAGCACATCGGCGACCTCGAGAACTACGAAACCCTGGTCTTTTTCGAGGAGACCCTGGCGAATTTGAAGAAGCTGTTTCGCGTGGAGCCGCGCGCCGTGGCCTGCGACCTGCACCCGCAATACCTGAGTACCAAGTACGCGCTGGATATCCCCAGCCTGCCGAAGGTGGGCGTGCAGCACCACCATGCGCACATCGCCAGTTGCATGGCGGAGAACGGTCTGAGCGGCGAAACGATCGGCGTGGCCTTCGACGGCTCCGGATACGGCGCCGACGGCGCCATCTGGGGCGGCGAGTTCCTCGTCGCCGGCTACGCCGGATTCGAGCGGCGCGCGCACTTGCGGTACGTCCCCCTTGCCGGCGGCGACGCGGCCGTTCGCGAACCATGGCGATCCGCCCTCGCATACCTCTCCGATGCCCTGGGCCCCGCCGCGCCCCTCGATTCCGTGCCCGAGGAACGCGTCCGCATTGTCCGCCGCATGATCGAGAAAGGCGTGAACACCGTCCGCACTTCTTCCTGCGGCCGGTTGTTCGACGCCGTCGCCGCGATCATTGGGCTGAGGCGGGAGATTACCTTCGAGGGCCAGGCCGCCATCGAATTGGAAATGGCCGCGCTGGATGGCGTGACCGAACGCTACCCCTTTGAGATCTCGGGCGACGGTCCCTGGCAGTTGGATTTCCGCCCGTCCATCGAGCGCATCGCGCGCGAGGCGGCCGGCGGAACGCCGAGCGGGGTCGTTGCGGCCCGGTTCCACAACACGCTTGCCGGGGCCATCGTCGAAACCTGCCGCCGGATTCGCGGCGAAACCAGGCTTGACCGCGTGTGCCTCAGTGGCGGGACTTTTCAGAACGTGAGGCTGTTGGGCCTGGTGGCGCCGGCCCTGCGCTCGGCCGGTTTCCAGGTCTTCCTGCACGGCAAGGTCCCGCCCAATGACGGCGGCATCGCCCTTGGCCAAGCCGCCGTCGCCGCCGAACTAATGAGATAGCCGTCCCGTGGGGGCGCGGGTGATCGTTTCGTGCCGTCTGCACATGTTCTTGCGCCTTGGCAGGCCACGAAGAACGATGGCCTGCCCCACAGTTGCCCCTTACTGCATCAGGAAGCCTACGTCGCCGGCCCGGTAGTGCCGGATGGGAGGTTGCGGAAACTGGCCCACCAGGGACTCGCGCCACTCCCGGTCGAGCTCGGCCAGCGGTTTGCCGAGAACCTGGGGAATGCTCCGGCTGCCGGCCTGCCAGAGTTGCTTGACCCGGTCCGTCCCGTAGCGGTCCCGCAGGAACTTCACGAATCCACCCAGTTCCGTGTAGGTGATATCGGCCGAATACATGGTCGATTGCCAGTCCGGATTGACCAACTTCTCGAGCGGGATCAGGTTGCCGGAATTCAACAGCGTCCACGCGTCGTAGTAGATGTTGTCGCCTTCGTCGGCGTAGACCGCGAGGCCTTCCTCAATCCACGGCTCCGCCGCGCCCCAGAGGTTGGAGGCGATCTCGTGGCAGATTTCGTGCGTGAGGTGCAGCCACGTGGGCGTCACTACCGAGAATACGGCGTGCTGCGCGGGCCGCGAGCGGCCATCCACCTCGACGCCCACCAGGTCCTTCATCCGCGCGCCCGATTTCAGGAAAAACGCCGAGATTGGCGGATCGTAAGCTGTCGCGCCGATCAGGCTAAGCACGTGGGCGCGATCCGCCTCCACGCTCCGTTTGAGCGCGGAGATGTGCCGGTGGGCTTCGGAATCCTTCTGAAAGTAAAGGTGAAAGTGCTTTGTCCGCTTGGAGACCCAGGTGAATCCCTCATGATCGAGGTACTGGCGCAGCACCGGGTCGATAGCCGGGCCTGCCCGGCCCGCCGTGGCGAATGCCGCGGCGAGAACCGGGAATACGAATACGGACCGAAGGCCGCGCACACCAAACCACATTGCCACTACTTAGAGTACGCTGACACGCCTGGAAACGTTACGGTCCGCCTGAAATCGGATACGTAGCCGTCTTGGGGATGTCGCCGCGAAACGACGTTGGAAGGCGCCCGCTCCGCCTTGCCCTGCAAGATGTCCATCCTCCAAGGTAGGGCATGCGCTTTCGCCTGCCAACGGACCGCCCAGAGGTGGCGAATCCCCATTGTCGGGTGAGCACCCTCGGGGCCGCCTCGCCTGCTTCAGCGCGCCAACTGCGCCAGCCGCCGCCGCGCGTCGTCGGCTTGCGGGAGCGCGCGGTCCAGTTCCAAGGCTCGCTGAAATGCCGCGCGCGCCTCGGCCGTCTGGCCCAGCTTCTGGGCCGCGCAGCCCAGGTGATAAAACGACGACGCGGACGGCTGTTTGCGCGTCGCCGCGCGTAACGGCTCCATCGCCTGCGCCGCGGCTCCGCGCTGGTAGTACACCCAGCCGAGCGTGTCCAGAAACTCCGCGTTGTCCGGCGCCAGGCGCGTGGCCTTGCGGGCCCATGCCAACGCATTGTCCAGATCGCTGCCCGCTTCAGCCGCCATCCACGCCAGGTTGTTGTAGGCCTGGGCCATCCCTGGCCGCAGCTTCACCACCTCCAGGTACGCCGGCTTGGCCTCGGCCGGCCGGCCCTGAACCTGGTAGCACATGGCCGCCTTCATGTGCGCCGCCGCCAGCTTGGGGTTGAGCGTGCGGGCCTGATTGTACTCCGTGACCGCGCTGGTGTAGTTCTTACGGCCGAAGTAGATGTCGCCTCTCGATAGGTGGGCCAGCGCGAAGTTCGGATTCCGTTTGACGGCGGCATCGAAGGCGGCCATGGCGCCCGCCGTCTCGTTACGCGCCAACAGCAGCTCGCCCAACGCCTGCTCCGGCAGCGCATTGTTCGGCGCCAGTTGCGCGGAGAGCTCCAGCGTCTTGCTAGCCTCGTCCCAGCGCCCCAACGCCTGAAGCGCCAAGCCCAGACCGAAGAGCCCGCCCGAATGCTCCGGGTCCAGGCGCAGACCGTCGCGATAGGCCTCGACGGCCTGATTCGCCTGCTTCGGACCGCGCATCAGCGCGTCGCCCAGAGCGATGCGCACGCCGGCGTTCTTGGCCTCGCCCTGCGCCGCCGCCCGCAGCGGCGCGACGGCCTCCTGGTAGCGCCCCATCTCGAAAAGAAAGCGGCCCCAGGCCTCCTGTATCCCAGGGTTCTTCGGATCGTTCTGCACGGCCTTGTGAAACTGCTCCTCGGCTTCCTTCCAGTTCTTTTTCTTGAACGCCACGTCGGCCAGCCCGACATACGAGATGCCCTGCTTCGGGTCCAGCCTCAGACTCTCGCGAAAAGCCGCCGCGGCCTTGTCCGCCTGTCCTCCATTCAACAGGTCGACGCCCTTCTGGAAAGCCACCTCGGCCGGCGTCTGCGGCTTGCCCGGCAACAGCGTCACCACCGACGCCATGCCCGGCAGGGCCAACGCAGCGAAAATCAGAAACCAACGCCTCCAAGCGTACATATGCATGAATCCAATAGAAAAAGGCCGGCCGCTCTTCTTCGAACGGCCGGCCGGAAACGGATGGGAAACGGGCGTGGTTTTCTACCGCCGGACTAAGCGGCGGCCCAGCGCCAGCAGGCCCGAGCCAATCGCTATCAAGCCGAAGCTGGCAGGCTCGGGAACGCCAGAGGGAGGTATCGGTGTCCCGCCCACGCCTTTGAAACCAAAGGCATAGGTTATCGGCGCACCATCCGTGCCGCCGGCGCCCCATTGACCTAACGAGTAAACTTCGGCGCCAACGTCGCTCAGCGCGTCTATCGCATCGACCGTGCTCGTCGCGGCCCCGTAAAAGATATCGAACGAAACGGACTGTCCCGCGGCCAGGCTGCCGAAATCGAAATCGAACAGCGCGCCGTGATCCGCCGGGCCGTTCCGATAACAATTCGAGTCGAAGCACCCCGGGCTGATTTCACCCGTAGCGTCGAGCGGGTTGCTTTCGGTGAAGCCGTTGTCCGATGTCTGGATAAGGCTGGTCGCACCCCACCCCTGTATCGTCACCAACTCGTCAAACTCTCCAGGCGGAATGTCCCAGTCCATGACGCGGCGATACGTGACGTCCGTCATCGGCGCGCCGCTTGTGTTCGTCAGCGTCACATAATCTTTAAAAAGCGCTAGGCTGCTCGACGGCTGGTACGCCTGCGTCACCTGCATGCCCGTCCCGTTCAGGTTCGTAACTACGGTTGCCGTCGAGGCCGTTGACGCGAAGCTGACAAAACTGATGTTGTCGGAGGGTCCCGGGGGGGTATCGGTATTCGCCCCGCCGCCGGTGGTGCCGTTGATGGCGACGCCCCAACCTTCGCAGATGCAACCGGGCGTCGTGGCGTCGAAGATGCCCGAGCCCCTGCCATACGCGCTCAAATCCGCCTGGATCGCCACGCCCACCGCGCCGTAACTTCCGTTCACGGTCGTGGTTACCCCATCGGTATATCCAAGTTGCCCGTTATCGGCCACTCCGAGATAAATGCCGGCTCCGTTGGTAATGACCGCACCGCCAAAGGCCGGCGCCGCCAATAGAATCAGAAAGAGAAACGATAGTCCAACCGTCGCGTAACGTAGATTTCGAGAATTCCGCATTGCTTCCTCGTTTCCACAAGCAAACCCACAGGCCCCGTACCGGACCCGGATCGGCTCAAGCGAATCTTATCAAGTTTATTATAGCCGCCCCCCGGCGGAGGGCAAGTCGAATCGAACAGCGGCAGACCCGAAAGGTACTAGAGACAAAGTACTATTACGTCCACCGAAAGTACTATGCCCGCTCTGGGGAGTTGAGGTTATCATACGAGGGAGGCCGCAGCGGCCATATGCGGAACCCATGATCGCCACCGTAACCATGAATCCCGCCATCGATAAGACGATGACGATCCCGGGCTTCGCGGCGGGCGCGACCAATCGCGGCGCTGTCGAGCAGGTCGATGCGGGCGGGAAGGGCATCAATGTGGCGAACGCCCTCCGGCAGCTCGGATGCCCGGTGGTGGCGCTCGGGTTTCAGGCGGAACGCGATGGCGGCGCCTTCTCCGATTCCCTGGCGGCCCGGGGCATCCTCCCCGATTTCGTCAAGGTTCCGGGCGAGACGCGCGGGAATGGAATCGTGCCATCATAATCTGTTCACGATCTCATGACCCCGCAAGAGTTCATCCATAAATGGCGCCCATCGCACCTTCGGGAACGCCAGGCGTCTCAGGAGCACTTCATCGACCTCTGTCACCTGTTGGGCGAGCCAACGCCGGCCGAGAGCGACAGCGAGGGAACTTCGTATTGCTTCGACTACGGGGCGGCCAAGACCGGCGGCGGCGGCGGTTACGCCGATGTCTGGAAGAACGGGTATTTCGGCTGGGAATACAAAGGGAAGCACAAGGACCTCATTGCGGCATACAGGCAGTTGAAGGACTACGGCGACGCGCTGCAAAATCCTCCGCTGTTGATCGTATCGGACATGGAAAAAATCGTCATCCGGACGAACTTCACCAACACGGTTCAGGAAATCCACACCATAACCCTCGGCGATCTGATGCAGTACGAGAAGAGGCGGCTGCTGAAGTGCGCTTTCAGCGAGCCCAACCGCCTCTGCCCGACGATTACGCGGGGGGAATTGACCGAGAAGGCAGCCGGGCAGTTCGCCGACCTGGCGCA
Organism: uncultured Acidobacteriia bacterium; assembly: GCA_903882645.1. Taxonomy (GTDB): domain Bacteria; phylum Acidobacteriota; class Terriglobia; order Bryobacterales; family Bryobacteraceae; genus BOG-224. Next base: position 8,383 of record CAIRXZ010000068.1, read on the forward strand.
GCGCCTTCGCGATAAGCCCTACGATCCCCATCGCGTCGCCCACTTCATGACCAAGATGCTGTTCTGCCTTTTTGCGGAGCACATCGACATCCTGCCGGAAGGCATATTCACGCACGTGCTGGAGGCCGCCAGCCGGCGTCCGAAGCTCTTTCAGCCCATGGCCAAGGATCTCTTCTCGGCCATGAAACAAGGCGGCCGGTTCGGCGCCGAAGTCATCGACTGGTTCAATGGCGGCCTGTTCGACGATGACGACACTCTCGATCTCGACAAGCCCGCCATCGACCAGGTGCTCAAGATCTCAAAGCTGGATTGGAGCGAGATTGAGCCGTCCATCTTCGGCACGCTCTTTGAACGCGGCCTGGACCCCGACAAGCGAAGCCAATTGGGTGCGCACTTCACGGATCGGCAGTCGATCATGCGGATCGTGGAACCGGTTGTGCTTGCTCCTCTCCGCGCCGAGTGGGAGGGACTCAAGGCCCAACTCGCGGAGATCATGGCCCAATACCGGGCGGAGCTGGAGAAACCCGGCGTTAAGGACGTGGACGTTCGGGTTCGCTTCGGGCAATCGAAGAAGGAACTCGCCAAATTGGGAAATGGCAAGAGCAAGGCCGCCGCGACGGCTGCCGCCAACCGGCTCCAGACGACGGCCAAGGACCTCTGCCGGGCATTCCTTCACCGGCTCGAAACCTTTCGCGTACTTGACCCGGCTTGCGGTTCCGGCAACTTCCTTTACCTTTCCCTATTGGGGCTGAAGGACCTCGAACACGCCGTCATCATGCAAGCCGAGGAGCTTGGCCTGGAGCGGTTCTTCCCATCGGTGGGACCGCAGAGCGTCATGGGCATCGAGCTTAATGTGTACGCCGCCGAACTGGCGCGCGTTACGATCTGGATCGGGCAGATTCAGTGGATGCTGCGGCACGGCTGGGGATTGTCGATGGACCCGATCCTGAAACCGCTCGATCAGATCGCTTGCCGCGACGCTTTGCTCAACCCCGACGGGACCGAAGCGGAATGGCCCGCGGCGGACTGCATCGTGGGCAACCCGCCGTTCCTCGGCGATAAGAAGATGATTGCCGAGATGGGTGAGGAGTATGTCGGGGCGCTGAGGGAAAGATACCAAGGGCGCGTGCCGGGCGGCGCCGACCTGGTGACCTACTGGTTCGCCAAAGCCTGGGAGTCGATCAAGGCAGGCCACGCGCAAAGGGCCGGATTGGTGGCCACCAACTCCATTCGGGGCGGGCAGAACAGGAAGGTTTTGGACGCAATCGTCGGCGAAGGCAGGATCTTTGAGGCCTGGAGCGATGAGCCGTGGGTGCTCGACGGGGCGGCGGTGCGCGTATCAATTGTGTGTTTTGCCGCAGCATCCGCTGGCATTCCGCCACGTTTGAACGGGAGCCCAGTTGACCGAGTTCACCCCGACCTGACGGGCAGAACGGGCGGCGTCGGTCTTGATCTCACTGTGGCGCAGAAAATTGGCGAGAATCGACGCATTGCCTTTCAAGGCACTATCAAGACTGGTAAGTTTGAGGTCCCCGGAAACCTTGCCAGGCGGTGGCTTTGCCTACCCACGAATCCTGATGGAAGGCGGAACGCCGATGTACTCCGGCCGTGGGCGAACGGCAAGGACATCACAAGAAGACCGTTTGACCGCTGGATCGTTAACTTCTGCGGCCTCGACGAACATCAGGCCGCCATGTACGAGCGCCCCTTCGAACACTTATCGTCGGCCGCCCGATCTTCCGGCCTCAGAAAGCGAGAAAAGCGCACTCAAGAGAAGTGGTGGCTCTTCCAGAGATCGCGGCCGGAGATGTGGAAGGCGCTGGATGGGCTTTCACGGTATATTGCCACGCCGAGGCTGGCCACATATCGTCTGTTCGTTTGGCTGCATTGCTCAACAATTCCAGATTGTCAGCTTTTCGTTGTTGCGCGGGAGGACGACACAAGCCTGGGAGTTTTACATTCGCGATTTCATGAGTCTTGGGCACTCCGTCTTGGCACGAGCCTCGAAGACAGACCACGGTACACCGCGACCACCACCTTCGAAACCTTCCCCTTTCCCGATGGTCTTACGCCCAACATCCCGGCCGAGGACTACGCGTCGGACCCGCGCGCCATCGCCATTGCGGACGCCGCCAGACGCCTGAACCAACTCCGGGAGAACTGGTTGAATCCGCCGGAACTCGTCCGCCGCGAGCCTGAAGTCGTTCCCGGCTTTCCCGACCGCCTCGTCCCCGTTGATGCCAAGGCCGCTGCCGAGCTGAAGAAGCGCACCCTGACCAACCTCTACAACCAGCGCCCGGCCTGGCTCGCCCAAGCCCATCGACTCTTGGACGACGCCGTCGCCGCCGCCTACGGCTGGCCGGCGGATATCGGCGAGGAAGACGCTTTGAGAAAACTGCTCGAGTTGAACTTGTCCAGGTCGTCCAAGCCGCTGGTCTGACCCGGCTGCCGTGAAGGCGATCAACCACTGTGGGGATGAGATATTGAAGGTGTACCGGACGGAGTGAAATGGCGGGCCTCGCGCATCTCGGAGTCGGTCTCGCGGCCAAGCGGATCGCTCCCCAAATCCCAGTCGGTTGCCTGGTGCTCGGCGCATATGCGCTGGACGTTGTGTGGTGCGCTTTTGCCGCCGCGGGACTCGAACAGTACCCCAAGGCGGGCGTCGTCGGGACTCCGGCGGTTTGGGACCATAGTCTGTTCATGGCGGCGGTCTGGTCGGTGCTTGCGGGCCTGGTTGCCGCATGGATCGGACGCAAGACCCGTATCGGCGTGGTTTTCGGACTCGTCGTTTTCAGCCATTGGGTGGTGGACTTCATCACCCATCCAATGACTGCGGTGTTTCCGCCGGATACGGGACTGCCGCTATGGTTTCACGGATCGCCGTTGGTCGGACTCGGATTGTATCGCCACATGTTCGGCGTCTACGCCGGCGAGTTCGGAACGCTTGCGCTGGGAACCACCGTTTACATCCTCGCGCGGAGAAGGCTGAAGCGGATGAGCGCGCAAGCTGCCGCTTTGCCTGTCTCCGAACAAGGTCGTCATGAGTGTCTGTAGACCTGGCCGCGCGTATCGACGGTGAGAACACAGATCGCTTTGGCTTCGCGGTCCACGGTAAACAGGATGCACCAGCCGCCGACGCGGGACTTTCGGATTCCAGGCCGGTCGGCTAGCGGCGCCGAAACGCGTGGATCGAAAGGGTCGGCGGCAAGCTGCGCAAAGCGGGCGCGGACACGCTGTTCGGTCGGCCGGTCCAGACGATCGAGGATCTTTTCGGCTTCGTGCGCGATGCCGACTCGAAAACTCACAGGCCGCGCTCGCGCACGTACTCGGCGAGAGGCTTCACACGGCCTGCGGCAAGGTCCGCCAGACCACGATCCAGAGAAGCCAGCGCCTCGGAGTCGAGCGGCGGCCCGTCTTCATCGGCGGCGTCGCGGAGATCCTGGAGACACGCGTGCGCGAGTTCCGCTTGATCTTCCGGCAACTCATCCACAAGTTGGTGCAGCGCCTCGCGCGTCGTCATGCCCGAACCTCTCTTTCATCATAACTCCGCCCACAGTACTTAGTTACGGCTCTTGGCCGGCCGCCCTTGTTGAAAACAGCCACCACCAATAAACCCGTTCACAACCAATTTCACAACAAAAACAAAGCACTTAACTCCAGCGCTTGCACACCCCTGTTTTATCCTGGAGTTGAGAACCATGTCGTCGCTCCGCAAAACCGAATCCGCCCGCGCCAACGGCGCCCCCTCCCGCTGCCCTGCCCCGCAAGTATCAGCGCGCCGCGCACAGAAAAAACACCAAACGAAGCCATTTTTGAGGCCTAATCAGAACAAATGAAACCACTTGACCAATCGCGAAACGAACCCAATCCCGGTGGGGCACGCCTCCCGGCCTGCCCGGCGCGCGCCTGACATGCGAAACGAACCCAATCCCGTCTCCGAGCAGTCCAACGGCGTCGGACGCATGCCCGCGCGGACTGAGGTTATCATACGAGGGAGGCCGCAGCGGCCATATGCGGAACCCATGATCGCCACCGTAACCATGAATCCCGCCATCGATAAGACGATGACGATCCCGGGTTTCGCGGCCGGCGCGACCAATCGCGGCGCTGTCGAGCGGGTCGATGCGGGCGGGAAGGGCATCAATGTGGCGAACGCCCTCCGGCAGCTCGGATGCCCGGTGGTGGCGCTCGGGTTTCAGGCGGAACGCGATGGCGGCGCCTTCTCCGATTCCCTGGCGGCCCGGGGCATCCTCACCGATTTCGTCAAGGTTCCGGGCGAGACGCGCGTCAATCTCAAGATCAAGGACCCGGCCACCGGCGCGGAGACCGAGATCAACCAGACCGGTTTTCGCGTGGGGCCGGAGCACTTGGCCGCCTTGCGCCGCAAAGTCGAGGAGCACGCGGGCCGCTGCGCGATGGTGGTCTTCTCGGGGAGCTTGCCGCCGGGCGCGCCGCCGGATACCTATGCGGACCTCATCGGCGTCGCCGCGTGCCGCGGCGCCCGCACAGTCCTGGACGCCAGCGGAGAGGCCTTGAAGCTGGGCGCGGCGGCGCGCCCGGACCTGATCAAGCCGAACCGCGGCGAAGCCGAGGAGTTGCTGTGCTTGCGCATCGAGGGAGAGCGCGACGCCATTGCCGCCGCCCGCCGCCTGCTTTCGCTCGGTCCCCGCATGGCCGTGATTTCGCTCGGCGCGGAAGGCGCGCTCGCGGCCACGGGTGAAGGGATGTGGCGCGCCCGCGCTCCGCGGGTGCGGGCGGCCAGCAGCACCGGCGCCGGAGACGCCATGGTAGCGGCGTTGGCCTGGGCTTTGACCGGCGGAGCGGCGTGCGCGGAAGCGCTGCGGCGGGCCGTCGCCGCCGGCACAGCTTCGGCGGCGCTGAGCGGGAGCCGCGTGGCCACGCTCGAAAGCATCGAGGAGCTGCTGCCACAAGTCGTCCTGGAATCCGTGGACCTGCCCGCCGGAGCGACGCCGTGAAGGAACGCCTGCAAAGGGTTGGCGCGCTGCTGGCCGGCATGGTGGTCCCCAATATCGGGGCCTTCATCGCCTGGGGACTTCTGACGGCGCTCTTCATCCCATCCGGTTGGATGCCGAACGAGCGCCTGGCCAGACTTGTCACGCCCACCATCATGAATCTGCTGCCCATCCTGATCGGGTTCACGGGCGGGCGCCTCGTTTACGGGATCAGGGGCGGCGTGGTCGGCGCGGTCGCCACCATGGGAGCCGTGGTGGGAAGCGGCGTGCCCATGTTCCTCGGCGCCATGATCCTGGGACCGCTGGGCGGCTGGCTGATCAAGCGGTTCGATGCGGCCGTGGCGTCCCGAGTGCCGGCCGGCTTCGAGATGCTGGTGAACAACTTCTCGGCGGGGATCGCCGGGCTGGGGCTGACGTTGCTCGCCTACACCGTCGCCGGCCCGGCTGTCGAGGAGGCCGCCAAGGCCCTGGGCGCGGGGGCCAAAGCCATCGGCGACGCCGGGCTGCTGCCGTTGATCGCGCTGCTCATCGAACCCGGAAAAGTGCTGTTCGTGAACAACGCCATCAACCACGGCGTGCTGGCGCCTCTGGGAATCGCTCAGGCAAAGGAATTTGGCAGGTCCATCTTCTTTCTCCTCGAAACCAACCCCGGGCCGGGGCTCGGATTGCTGGTTGCCTATTGGCTGTTCGGGAAGGGCGCGGCGCGGCAATCGTCCCCCGGCGCCATTGTCATCCAGTTCTTCGGCGGCATCCACGAGATGTACTTCCCTTACGTGCTGATGAATCCCCTGACCATCCTGGCGGTTGTGGCCGGCGGCGTGGCGGGAGACGCGGTGTTCGTGGCGGCGCACGCGGGGCTGGTGGCGACGCCATCGCCCGGAAGCATATTCGCCGAGATCGCCATGACTCCGAAGGGGGGCCTGATGGCGGTCCTGGGAGGCATTTTCGCCGGCGCCGCGACGTCCTGCCTGGTGGCGGCTCCGCTGGTCCGGCGGATGAGCGCGGGCGAGAGCGATTCCGGCCGCTTCGACCGGGCCCAGGAGCAAGCGCGAGAACGGAAGGCCGGGGCCGCCGGCGCCGTCCCGCTTGCGCCGCCGGCGGCGGTCTTCTTCGTCTGCGAGGCCGGCATGGGATCTTCCGTGATGGGCGCGTCGATCTTGAAACGGCGCCTCCAGGAAGCGGGCCTCGCCATCGAAGTGCGTCATGCCGCTATCGGCGAGCTGCCCGCGGCGGCCACGATGGTCGTCTCGCACCGCGCTCTGGAAGCGCGCGTCAAGGCCGTGGCGCCGGGAGCCAGGACGTACCCCGTGGATGAATTCATCCGCACGCCGGTATACGATGAACTGATCGGGGAGCTTCTGAAACGTAGCCCCGAATGATGTACACGGCTACGCGCCGCCGTAGGGGTCGGGCATGCCCGACCCCTACCGGGCAGACAAGACGTCCCGAGTCAGAGCCGCGACCGTGAGGGAGTGGTTCTTGGTTTCGAGCCGCGACCGTGAGGGAGCGGTTCTTGGTCGAAAGACATAAACAGATCGCCATCATGTCCCTCCCTCTCGATTCCGCTCGCGTCCTCTTGGACCAGCGCTTCGCCTCCATGCGGGATGCCATTCTGGCGATCGGCCAGGTCATGCTGGCCCATGGAGACGTCACGCCGCGCTATGTGCAGGGCATGCTTGCGAAAGAGGCGCAGTACAGTACCTGGGTGACCGAAGGCGTGGCGCTGCCGCACGGAACCAACGAAGTGAAGAACGAGGTGCTGCGCAGCTCGGTTGTGGTGGCGCAGGCGCCCCAAGGAGTGGATTGGGGCGGTAAGATGGTGTACCTCGCGATCGGGCTGGCCGGGCGGGGCGACGATTCGCATCTAAGCCTGCTGGCTTCCCTTGCCGGTGTTTTGCAGCACCCGGAGTTGGTCGAGAAACTGAGAACGTCGAAGGACAAGAATGAAGTGGTGCGCATCTTGACGCAGCGGGAGAACCCCGGTTAAAGGAGCGTTTCCGATGAAAGCCGCAGTCCTATATGCCCCGAACGATCTCCGCCTGGAGGATCGTCCCGTCCCCGCGCCGGCGGACGACGAGTTGCTTCTGCGGGTGGGCGCTTGCGCCATCTGCGGCAGCGACATCCGCACGCGCCGCCATGGCGCGGGGAACATCACCGGCCCGGTCACGATGGGCCACGAGATCGCCGGAACCGTCGTCGCCGTCGGGAAGGCGGCGCCGGGTTTTCGAGAAGGGCAGAGAGTGGCCGTGGCCCCGGCGGTTCCCTGCGGCGCCTGCCGCTACTGCGCGCGGGGCGTTCAGACCATGTGCGACAACCTCCGGTCGATCGGCTACCAGTTTGACGGAGGGTTCGCCGAGTACATGATCGTTCCGCCGTCGGCCATCCGGGCGGGCTGCGTGAATCCGGTCCCGGACAATCTCACGTTCGCGGAAGCCACGCTGGCGGAGCCTCTGGCCTGCGCGATCAACGGCCAGGAACTTTTGAATGTGGGACTGGACGATGTAGTGGCGATCGTCGGAGCGGGGCCGCTCGGTTGCATGCACGCCGACGTTGCGAAGATCCGCGGCGCGCGGAAGGTGATCCTGGCCGACGTCAACCCGCGCCGGCTCGATCTGGCCAAACCGTTCGCCGCCGACGTACTGATCGACGCGGCAAGCGAGAACCTCGAGGCCAGGGTTCTGGAAGAGACCGGGGGCGCCGGCGCGCAGGTGGTGATCGTGGCCGCGCCTTCGGGCAAAGCTCAGGAACAAGCGCTCGCGCTGGCGGCCAGGCAGGGACGCATCAGCTTCTTCGGCGGACTGCCGAAAAGCAACCCTCTCATTTCGCTGAACGCCAACCTGGTGCACTACAGGGAGCTGTTTATCATGGGGGCGTACGGCTCCAAGCCGCGGCATAATCGCCTGGCGCTGGAGCTGCTGGCCAAGGGCAGCATCCACGCCGCCAGCCTGATCGGCATGGTGGTTCCGCTGGAGAGAATCCTGGAAGCCATGGACGCGGTGGCCCAAGGCGGAATTCTGAAGGCCGTCGTGCAGCCGGACTGCCGATAGCGCCATGACCGCTGGATTCGGTGCTGATGACAAGCCGTTCGCTCGCGCTCAGACCCCCGTCGGAGCCGCGACCGTGAGGGAGCGGTTCCTTCCGGCGAGCACAACACTACGCGGTCGGAGACCTGGATGCCCACGCTGCTGAAGGGAATCCCGGCGTCTCCGGGCATCGCCATCGGCAAGGCGGCGGTGTGGACCGGGCCGGCGCCCGGGACTCGGAACCGGCCTTTCGCGGGAATCGAAGAGGAACTGGCCCGCCTGAGCGCCGCCGTGGAGCGGTCGAAGGCTCAACTGCGCGACATCCGGGACCGCGCCGCCGTCAGGATAGGCAAGTCGGAATCGGATCTGTTCCACAGCCATCTTCTGATGCTGGACGACCCCGTGCTGATGGACCCGGTGCGAGAAGGTATCCGAAGCGACTCTCTCTGCGCGGAAGAGGCGGTGGACCGGGCGGTGGCCCTGCTGGCCGGGAAGTTCGAGGCCATGCAAAACGAGTACCTGCGGCAAAGGGCCGCCGACGTCCGCGAGGCCGGCGGCCGTCTGATTCGCAATCTGTCGGGCCAGCCTTCCGGCGAGGTGGAGATGCGCGGCGCGGGCGTCATCTGCGCCAGGAGTTTGTCGGCGTCGGAGACCAGCCAACTCGATGCGGCGCGGGCCGTCGGGATCGTGACCGCGGAAGGAGGCGCGACGTCGCACGCGGCCATCCTGGCGCGCGCTTTGGGCATCCCTTCCGTGGCCGGAGTGGCGAGTCTGTTGGCCGAAACGCGCGATGGCGACGACGTAATCGTGGACGGCTCGGCGGGCGAGGTGCTCCTGCGTCCCGGCGAAGAGGCATTGGAACTCTACCGCCGGCGCGCCGCGGAGGAGTCGCGCGCCCGAGCCGGACGGACGGCCGACGACGGCCCGGCCATCACCCGCGACGGCGTTCGGATCGAGGTGCTGGCGAATATAAGCTGCGTGGCCGAGGCCGATGCCGCGCTCGCGGCGGGCGCCGAAGGGGTGGGAGTTCTGCGCAGCGAGTTCCTGTTCTTCCATCGCGAGGCGCCGCCCTCCGGGGAAGAACAATTCGAAGCGTACCGCGAGGTCCTGTCGCGCATGGCGCCGCGCCGCGTGGTGGTCAGGACGCTGGATGCCGGCGGCGACAAGGTTCTTCCCGGCTGGCAAGGCGCGCCCGAAGAGAACCCCGAGCTGGGGCTGCGCGGCATCCGCCTGTGCCTCCGTAACGAAGCGCTGTTCGGCTGCCAGTTGGCGGCGCTGATGCGCGCGGCCGCTTTCGGCAACCTCGCCATCATGCTGCCGATGGTGTCCACGCTCGAAGAGGTGCGGCGCTCCAAGGAAATCATCGCCCGCGCGGGCGGCGGCGTTCGCGTTCCCCTCGGCGTCATGATCGAGACTCCGGCGGCCGCCCTGATGGCCGAAGAGTTGGCCGAAGAGGTGGATTTCTTCAGCATCGGCGTCAACGATCTGACGCAATACACTCTGGCGGCCGACCGCGGCAACCGCCAGGTGGCCCATCTCTACCAGCCGTTTCACCCGGCGGTGCTCCGCCTGATCCAGCGCGCGGCCGATGCGGCCATCCGGCGTGGAAAGCGCGTGGCGGTGTGCGGCGAGATGGCGGCCCATCCCCTGGCCGCGCCGCTCCTGGCCGGCCTGGGAATCCGGGAGCTGAGCGTGAGCGTCCCCTTCATCGGCGCGGTGAAGGCCTCCATCCGGCGAGTGAATTTGGGCGAGGCCGGGGAATTGGCGGAAGCGGCGCTCAAGCTCGGCACGGCCGAAGAAGTGATGCGGCGGCTGGGAGGCGCCCGCGAGTGATCTCCCGAACGGTAACGATTCTGAACAAGACCGGGCTGCACGCACGCCCGGCCGGCCTGTTCGTCGAAACCGCCAACGGGTTCCGCTCCGCCATCAAGGTGCTCAAAGGGGCGAAAGAAGCCGATGCCCGCAGCCTCCTCGGCCTGATGCTGCTGGAAGTGACGCCCGGCACGGAGATCGCGATCCAGGCCCACGGCGACGACGAAACCGAAGCCGTGGCCGCCCTGGCCAGCCTGGTGGAAAGCAGGTTCGGCGAAGCCCCGCCGACTTCTGACTCCTGACTTCCGTCTCCCTGTTCAAGAGTGCCGGTGCTCCTCGTGGCCCTCCGCCCGCGCCGGTACGCCGCAGCCATTCTCCGAAATGGCGCAACCGACGTGCTCGAACTGTACCGTGGTGTGGCCGATTTGGAAGCGGCCCTCCAGCATGATGTTCAACTGGCGCAGAATGGCGTCGCTCGCCGAGGGAGGCACGTCCGCGATCAGCACGTGGCAGCTCAGCGCGTGCGAGTTCGACCCCAGGCTCCAGATGTGCAGATCGTGTACGCCGAGCACGCCTTCGATGCCCTGAATCGAGCTGGTGACGTCCCGTAGATGGAGACCGCGGGGCAGGCCCTCCAGCAGGATATTGAGCGCCTCGCGAATAATGTCCCAGGCCGTCCAGACGATCAGCAGTCCGATGAGGATGGAAAGCAGCGGGTCCACCTGCACCCACCCGGTGTAGCGGATGGCGATGGCCCCCGCCACGATGGCGAGCGAGCCGAGGGCGTCGCCCAGCATGTGAACGAACGCGCCGCGGATATTGATGTCGTCGCGGCTGGCCCGCCGCAGGAGCCACATGATTCCGCCGTTGAGAACCAGCCCGAGCGCGGCGATTCCCATCATGATGTCTTCGCGCACCGGCCGCGGGCTGCGCAAACGGGCGACGCTCTCGTAGAGGATCCAGGCGGACAGAATCACGAGCGTCAGCGCGTTTACGAAAGCCGTCAGCACGCCCGCGCGCTGGTAGCCATAGGTCTTGGTTTCGTCGGCGGGCCTGGCTTGCAGGTAGGAACCGATCCAGGCCAGCAGCAACGCCAGGCCGTCGGTGAAATTATGACCCGCGTCGGAAAGCAGGGCCAGCGAGTGCGCCTCGATTCCCGCGAACGCTTCCACCGCCACGAACGCAAGCGTGGCTGCCAGGGACCATCGCAGGACCGTCCCCGTCGCCGGGCCGTGCTGGTGCGCGTGCGAGTGCAACTCGTTCTCTCTGTCTTCAGTTTAACCGGATGGGAGGAGGAAAGCGGATCTACCGCACTTCCACCCAGAACGGCATCATGCGCAGGAAACCGCCGTTGATCCAGGCGTGGAAGGGCATTCGGCCGAAGACCTTGGCCAGCTTTCCCTCGAGCGCGTCCTCCGAAGAAGAGCGGCGCAAGATCAGGTCGAGGATGCTCTCGGGCCCGGGGTACGTCTCGACCACGACCCTCTCGGCGGCGGGGATGCCGGCTTTCTTCTTAACCAGATCCAGGGCGGCGTCCAGGCCGCCCAACTGGTCGGCCAGACCGTTGGCGACGGCCTGCGCCCCCAGCCACACGCGGCCTTGCGCCAGCGGCTCGACGTCGTCGAACTGGCGATGCCTGGCGGCGGCCACTTTGGAGACGAATTCGCGGTAGCTTTCGTCGATTCCCTGGCGGAGGATGGCGCGCTCCTCAGGCGTCAGCGGAGTGTAGTCGGAATCGATGTCGGCATGTTTGCCGCGCAGGACCGCGTCCTTGGCGACGCCGAGCTTGCCGTAGAGGCCGCGCAGGTTGGGCTTGCCGAAGACCACGCCGATGGACCCGGTGAGCGTCTCGGGATACGCCACGATGGGGTCGCCCGTCATGGCCATGTAGTAACCCCCGGAGGCCGCCGTGTCCGACATCGAAATCACCGTCGGCTTCTTCTTGCTCAGCAGGCTCATCTGGCGCCAGATCTCGCCGGAAGCCGTGACCTCGCCGCCCGGCGAATCGATGCGCACGATGACGCCCCGGATGCTGGAGTTGTTGGCCACCTGGTTCAACACCTTGTCGAACCCGTATGAGGTGAGACTCGATTCGCCCGCTCCGTCGTCGCCCGGATTGCCGCGAACAATGTCGCCCTGCCCGACCACCAGGGCGATATGGCTCTTGCCCTGTATCCCCGCCGACGCCGGCGGCACTCTCACGTAGGCGCCGATGGCGACCTTCTTCGTCGCGCCCAAGTGCAGCCGGCCCTGGAGTTCGCTCCACACCTGGTCCTCGTAGCGCAAATCGTCCACCAGGCCGGCCGCCAGCGCCTGCGAAGCGGTGAACGGTCCGCGGTCGATCATGGCGCGCACTTCCTCGGGCGATTTCTTGCGCGCCTCGGCGATGCGCGCGACCAGATTGCCGTAGACGCCGTCGGCCACGCTGTTCAAGACTTCGCGCGTCTCCGCGCTCATGCTGGAGCGGGTGAACATGTCGCCGAAGTCCTTGTACTTGCCGGCATGTTCCACCTCGACGCTGACGCCGATCTTATCGAGTGTGTCCTTGAAGTACATCGTCTCGGCCCGCAGGCCCCTGAGCATGAACGGCTCCTCGGGGCCGAGGTAGATCCGGTCCGCCGCCAGGGCGAGATAGTACTCGCGCGCGCCGGGAGCGCGCAGATAGGCGAACACAGGCTTGCCGGACTTGCGGAACTGCTCCACGTCCGCGCGCAGTTCCTCCAGCTTCGCCCACCCCATCGAGAGGTCTTCCGGCTCCAGAACCATCGCCCGGATGCGGGAATCGGCGGCGGCCTTGCGAAGCGACATCCAGACGTTGGCGATGGTCAGGCCGGGACCGCCGCCGCCCAGGATGGCGGGCAGCTCGAGCGGGGGCTTTTCCGGAACGTCGCCCGCGAGGCGCAGCGCCAGCACGGAATTGTCCGCGATCTCCGGCGGCCTGCTTCCAAAATGCAGCAGCGCGAAAAAGAGCAGGACGAGCGCCATGAAGACCAGCGCCACGCCCGCAATCAGACCTAACAGGAACTTCGCCATGGCTAATCCGAAAGTAGCACAGGGGGCGCGCGGCGCAGCGCGCTCTGGATCAGCCCCACAGGTCCGCGGTATCGACGGGCTTGCCTTGGAGCTTCAGGTAATAGAACAGTTGGCCTTTGTGCTGGTCGAGATGGTGGACCATTTGAAGGAGATGCCGGCCCAGGGCGTATGTCACGCCGGGAGCCCAGGGAGCGGCCATCTCTTTGTTGGCCAGATCGTTCTCGCCGGCCTGGTCGATCATGAGCAGCGCCATGGCTTTGTCCTCTGAGAGCAGCTTCCTGGCCTCCTCGACGCTCTCGATCGCAGGCAGCTTCTCGGCGGGCGGCAGCATTTCCTCCGGAGGCAGGTCTTCCAGCTTCGTGCCTGCCGGCAGACCCCAGTCGCCGGTGACGAATCCTTTGCACCCGGCGCCGCAGGCGTTGGCGATGTGCTTCAAAAGCTGGCCCACGGTCATCCAGTTGCAGCCGCTCTCCGGTTTCCATTCGAGGCCGTCCGGATCCACCTTGTCCAGAAGTCTTGCGGTGGTTGCATAGGTGGATTCAATCTCGTCCTTCAATAGCTGCGTCCAATTCACGGCGATTCTCCTTTCGCGGAAATCTTCCCGGCCTTGCGTAGGCAGGGCCGGGCGCTCTTGTGGGGCCAGCCCTTTCGGGCTGCCGCCGGCTTTTGAGCCGGCGTTCTTCGTGTTGTCGCGCCACGCCGGGCCAAAGCCCGGCGGCAGGCCCGAAGGCCTGGCCCCACTATTATGTCGCACGCGCGCCCCGCCAGCCCGCTCAAGGCGCGTCATTTGACTTCAGCGAGAGGAGCTTCTGGTGCGCCCGCTTCCGTGCGCGTGAGATCTCATCGAGTTTGTCCATCGTTAGGGCCTCTCACAAGATAGCATTGCCACTTACGAGGCGATGACAGGCCGCGTGGCGCGCGCTTCAGCGTGCCGCCGTGGGCTTCAGCCCACGGTCTGGCGGTCCTCCGAAAATGGCGAGCTGAAGCTCGCCACAGCACGCTGAAGCGTGCGGCACAAGGGCCGCCGGCAACGTTATTTCATGACGGTCCCTCAGAACCGGCCGAATGTTCACTCGCACCGCAGGGCCGTCACTGGATCCACCGCGGTGGCCCGCCGCGCGGGGATGTAACACGCCAGCAGAGCAATTCCTCCCAGCAGCAACGCTACGGCCGCGAGCGTCGCCGGATCGGCCGGGCGGACGCCGTACAGCAAGCCTGCCAGCAATCGCGTGACCGCAACGGCCGCAACCAGCCCCCCGGCCAATCCGATCGCGGCCAGCCTCATGCCCTGGCGCAGGACGAGTCCGACGATCTCCCGGCGCGACGCTCCCAAGGCGGCGCGGACTCCGAGTTCATGGGTCCGCCGGGTCACCGCATAAGACATGACGCCGTAGATCCCGACCGCCGCCAGCAGCAGCGCGGCCGCCGCGAAGACGATGAGCGCCAGCATGGTGAAGCGGCGCTCGGCGAGCGATCCCGAAATGATCTGCTCCATGGTTCGGACCGCGTAGATGGGCTGATCCTGGGTCGGACCGGCGACCTGCGCGCGCACGGCGGAGACCAGGCTCAGGGGATCGGGGCCGGTGCGCAGCAGAAGCGTCAGTCCCGCCACGGCTTCGGACATGAACTTGTCGGGCACTTGTTGGACTGGGAAGTAGATCTGGTCTCGTACCTTGGAGGTATCGTCGGAATCCAGCCCCCAATGCTTCACGTGCCCGGCCACGCCGACGATCTGGACCGGTCCCACGACTATAAGGCTGATCTGGCGGCCGACCGGGTCCTGACCTGGAAACATGTGCCTTGCCATGACGTCATCGATCACCGCCACTTGGGGAGAAGCCAAGTTGTCCCGGTCCGTGAAGAACCTCCCGCGCCGCAAGGGGATTTGCATCACGCTCGGGTAATCGGGAGTCACGATATAGAACATCGCAGACGTCATCCGGTCCTGAGCGGGCTGGGGCCCCGTGCCCGGCCAGAATGGAATCTCGCTGTTCCTTTCGCTGAGAGGAACCACCGATGTGATGGCAGCCGACCGAACCCCTGGGATCGCGGCCACGCGCGCGAGCAATTGCTGGTATGCCAGCCGGATGCCCGGCGGACTGGTCATCACTTGGGGCGACAGCGCGACCTTGGTCGTCAGGACGTTGCGCGTGTTGAACCCGGGATCCACCTGCCAGAGCCGCCAGAGGCTCTGAATCATGAGCCCCGCGCCGACCAGCAGGATAACGGCCAAGCCGATCTCCACGGCCACGAAGACGCCTTCCGTGCGATGACGTCCGCCTCCGGCGCCGCGGGCGCCTTCCTTCAGAAACTCCCGCGGGTTCGCGTTGGCGGCGAGGAAGGCTGGGGCGAGGCCGAACAGGACGCCGGTGACGATCGAGACCAGAAGCGTGAAGATCAAAACGTACGGATCGATTCCGACCTCCCCGGAGCGCGGCAGGCTCCCCGGCGTGGCGGCCAGAACGAGGCTGGTCCCAAAGCGGGCCAGTAGCAGGCCGATCATGGCGCCGCCCAGGGACAGCAAGACGCTTTCCGTCAACAACTGGCGCATCACGCGTGCTCGTGCGGCGCCGAGCGCGGCCCGAATGGCGAACTCCCGCTTGCGAGCCGTGGAGCGCGCCAGCAGCAAATTGGCGACGTTGGCGCAGGCGATGATCAGTACGAACCCGACCGCGCCGGCCAGCAGCAGCAGCGTGGGGCGGATGTACCGCACCATGTCGTCCTTCATCCGGACCGCCTTCGCCCCGTGTCCCGCGTTCGTGTTCGGGTACTGGCGGGCAAGCCCGTTGCAGATGGATGCGATCTCCGCCTGCGCCGTTTCCACGGCGATACCCGGCTTGAGGCGGCCAATCACCCCGAGTCCCGGGTGCTCCTCCCGAGTGCGCAACTCGACCGAGTTCCATTGCTCGATCGGAACGTAGACCCGGGCGCCGCGGAACCGAAAGTCCCTGGGCAAGACGCCCACGACGGCGCAACTCATGGCGTTGAGGGTCAGGAGCTTGCCAAGAATGTTCGGGTCGGCTCCGAACCGCGCGTTCCAGAAGCCGTAGTCGAGCATCGCCGTGCAGGCGGCGCCCTGGCGGTCTTCCTCAGGCCGGAAACTGCGCCCCAGGAATGGGGCGACGCCGAGGACCGGGAAAACGCTCGCCGAGACGTACTCGCCCGAGACCTGCTCGGGCTGGCCGGCTCCGGTGAAGTTGAAGTCATCGTAGCGGAAGGCGCCCATGTCGGTGAACGAACTGCTTTCGCGGCGCCAATCGAGGTAATTCGGGTACGCAACCGAAGCCTGGTTGAACTCCGCGGTGGATTCGTAGATCGTCACCAGCCGGTCGGGGTCGGGATACGCCAGCGGCCGCAAGAGCACGCCGTTCACCACGCTGAAAATGGCCGTGTTCGCCCCGATGCCGAGCGCCAGCGTCAGCATCGCCACGGTAGCGAAGCCCGGGTTCTTGCGCAGCGTCCGGAATCCGTAGCGAAGGTCCTGCCCGAGGCCGGCTAGAAGACGCCCTTGGCTTTCCACGCCCAGGACGACCGACTCCGGCGCATCCGCGCGCTCGACCGCGTGCAGTTCCCTGGCCAGCAACTCGTGGCCGCCGATCTCGTCGAGCGCGATGCGCCGGGCTTCCGCCTCCGTGGCCCCGCCGCTTTGGAGTTCCCGGTAACGATCCTCGGCGTGCTGGGCCAATTCCTCCACGATCTCCGCCTCGCGCGCGGGAGCGAGGTTCAAATCGGCCAGTTGCCCGCGAATCTGTTCGTTCCAGTCAGGCATTTTCGACTCCGGTGATCCGGCCGATGGCCTCGACGAACGTCTGCCAGCCCTGCCGCTGCGAAGCCAGGACTTTTCGTCCCTGCGAAGTCAGCCGGTAATACCGCCGCCGGCGCTGGCCGCTCTTCTCGACCCACCGGCCTAGTATCCATCCGCGCTTCTCCAGCCGGTACAGCAACGGGTATAGCGACGCCGCGTGAAAACGGAGCGCGCCTTGCGACCGCTGTTCGATCAGCTTGCCGATCTCGTACCCGTGCCGCGGCAACGCCTCGAGCAGCGAGAGCAGCAGCAGCTCGGCGCTGCCCTTCTTCCACTCGCGATCGATAGATTTATCTTCCATATGTGGCACTGCTATATATTAAGGCCGAAACCGCCCGGCGTCAAGGGGCGATTCCGCTGCGTGGGGCGGCCTTTCAGGCTGCGGCGCCACGGCGGCGTGATTTCTTCCCCGGCGATGGGAAGCATGTGGCGCGAGGGCGAGGCATGCCTCACCCCTACAAAGGCGCTCTGTAGGGGTCGGGCGTGCCTGCGCCACCTGGCCGGGCTGGCGCCCGGCTGATGACGCCGGAAGGCATCACCGCGGGCCGGAAGGCCCGGCCCCACGAAGGATGGACGATGGGCCGATACGTGTTGAAAGGAACGGGCCGGTGGCGGCATTTCGGGGGCGGAGGGTAGTTCATCATGCCGTTTCATTCGGTTCCGCGGTTCCCGATTCGGGCTGCGACGCTCGCCGCAGCTATGTTTGCGTGCCTGTCCCTTTCGCCCAGCCGGTTGGCGGGCGATCCGGTAGTCCTGCCGCCCGGATCGTTGAGAGGCGCCAGGGGCATCTGCCCGCTCAAGCATACCAGCGTGAAGGCGCGAATCACGGGGCCTCTGGCGCGAGTCACCGTCAGGCAGGATTTCGAGAACCCGTTCCCGGAGAGCATCGAGGCGGTCTACACGTTCCCGCTGCCGGCGGATTCGGCGGTGGACGATATGACCATGCTGATCGGGGACCGTACCATTCGGGGAACGATCAAGACGCGCGAAGAGGCGCGGCAGATCTACAACCAAGCGCGCCAGACGGGGCGCGCGGCCGGGTTGCTCGACCAGGAACGGCCTAACGTCTTCACGCAGTCGGTGGCCAACATCACGCCGGGCGCGAAGGTGCAGATCGAGATCAGTTACGTGGAGACCGTGAGCGAATTGGGAGTAATCGCGGCGGCCACGCCGGTGCAGACCACCAGCTCGGAGAACTCGAAGCTGGTGGACAGCGGCCAGATGGCCGACCTTTCACTGAAGGGACGGGACCTGTTTGCGGCGCTGACGACCGTTCCCGGCGTGTATTTCGGCAACGCGTATCTCACAGGCGGGGATACTTCGTCCGGGGCCGCCGCGCTGCAAGCGAAGAGGCTCGATCCGGCGATCGAGGCGCTGGTGCAACGGGTGCGGAGTGGAGCCGCGGCCGGCGCGGAGGAGAGCCGGTTTGTGATTGGGGGCGAAGCGTACGTGCGGTTGACGCTCACCAGCGCCCCGGCGGACGCGCTCGAGCAACTGAAGAAAGCCGGCCTCGCCATAACACGCCAGGAGGGCAACGAGGTGACCGGTCACATTGCCGTGGCGAAGTTGGAGGGCATGTCGCAATTGCCGTTCATCGTGTGGATCGCGCCGCGTTAGCCTGTCGCGGCTTCGAGAAAAAGGCGGGCCACGAGGGGCGCGTCGAATGGTTCGACCCGGCGCGCTCCTTCGGCGGCGATCGCGGCGCGCCGCTCCGGGGAACGGTAAAGGGCCTCTATGGCGGCCGCCAGCGCTTCGGGGCTGCCGGGTTCCACCAGCAGGCCGTGACCAGCGACTTCCGGAATGGCGGCGGCCCGCGAGGCCACGATGGGCTTCGCCGCGGCCATGGCTTCCAGCAGCACGATGCCGAAGCCTTCCTGAACGCTGGGAAGGCAGAAAAGGTCCGCGCGGTTGTATTCCGCGGCGAGCGCGGAACGGCTGACGCCGCCCAGCCAGGAAACCACGCCGCCGAGATCGAGTTCGCGGGCGAGCGCACGCCAGGGGGACGCATGGGGGCCGGCGCCCACGATGCGGACTTCGAGATCCGGAACCGCGCCGCGCAGCGCCGCGGCGGCGCGCAGCAGCACATCGACGCGCTTCCGGCGGTACAGGCATCCCACGTACAAGACCGTGAAGCGCGGGGAGGCGTCCGGATGGCTTGCGAGCAAACGCCGCCATTCGGCCAGATCGAGCGGCTCGGGAACAACGGTCGGCGGCGCGCGCAGGCCGTAGAGTTCGCGCGCCCGTTCGGCCGAATAGCGGCTGGTGACCAGGACGCGCGCGGCGCGCTGGACGTGGAGGCGCTCCCAGCGGGCCTGCATGGCCATGGTGAAGCGCGTCAGGCCGCGCTCGTTGACGACTTCATCCGCGACGACTCCCTTCAACGAGGCGACGTGGGCGGGGTCGCCGGCCGCGATGCGATAACCGTCGAGATCGAAGCCGACCGTCAGATCGGCATCCGGCGAGGGGCGCAGGCAGCGGTTGAAAACCAAGCGGTCGAGCGTGTACACGGGCAGGCGGAAGCGCGGCGTTTCGAGTTCCACCTGGTGACCCAGGCCGCGGAGCGCGCTGGCGAGCACGTGGATACCAACGTAGGTGCCGCTGCCGCGCCGGATATCCAGAGGCGTGGAGGTCAGGAAACGGATGCGCACGGGAGAGGCTCTTGTCAATTATGATACCTGGGTGAGGCGCCGGCGCCCATGCCGGCGCCCGGCCGGGTTGCCGCCCGGCTGATGACGCCAGAAGGCGTCATCGCGGGCCAAGAGGTCCGACCCCACATTACAATTGAAGTTGCACCTATGGCCGTTTCTTCTCCCAAAGCGGTTTGCCTGCTGAGCGGGGGCCTGGATTCCGCGACTTGCCTGGCGCTGGCGCGGCGCGAGGGGTACGCCTGCTACGCGCTGTCGTTCGACTATGGGCAGCGGCACAAGATCGAGCTGGAAGCCGCCGCGCGCGTAGCGGCGGCTATCGGGGTGGAGAAGCACGTGGTGGCGCGCATTTCGCTCGACGCGTTCGGCGGGTCGGCGCTTACCGCCGATATCGCCGTGCCGAAGGGGCGATCGTTGGCGGAGATGGGCCGCGGGATCCCGGTCACCTACGTTCCGGCGCGCAACACGATTTTCCTTTCGTTCGCGCTGGCCTGGGCCGAGGCGCTGGAGAGCGCGGACATTTTCATCGGGGTCAACGCGCTCGACTATTCAGGCTACCCGGATTGCCGCCCGGAATACATCGAAGCCTACGAACGCATGGCGAACCTGGCGACGAGGGCGGGGGTCGAAGGACGCGCGCGGTTGAAGATCCACACGCCGCTGCTCCATTTGAACAAGGCGCAAATCGTCAGCCTGGGACGCGAGTTGGGCGTGCCATTCGGTCTTACGCACAGTTGCTACGACCCCGGCGCGGACGGCCGCGCGTGCGGCGAATGCGACGCCTGCCTGCTGCGCGCCAAGGGGTTTCTAGAGGCCGGCATTGAAGATCGCTGAGCTGTTCTATTCGATCCAGGGCGAAGGGTCGCTGGCGGGCGTGCCGTCGGTTTTCATCCGTACGAGCGGGTGCAACCTGCGGTGCGCATGGTGCGATACGCCGTATGCTTCCTGGCGGCCCGAAGGCGCCGAACTCGCGATCGCGCAGATTCTGGACGAGGTGAAAAGGATCCCGGCCGGGCACGTGGTGGTGACCGGCGGCGAGCCGATGATCGCGCCGGAGATTGTTCCGCTTACGGAAGGCCTGCGCGGTTTGGGGCTGCACATCACCATCGAGACGGCGGGAACGGTCTTCGAGCCGGTGGCTTGCGACCTGATGAGCATCAGCCCGAAGCTCTCGAATTCCACGCCCCGGGACCGGTGGGCCGAGCCGCACGAACGGCTGCGCATCCAACCCGGCGCGCTCCGCGACCTGATGGGCCGCTACGAGTACCAGCTTAAGTTCGTCATCGAGAAGCGCGAGGACGCGGATGAGGCGCGCGCGCTGGCGGAGTCGCTAGGCGCCCCGCGCGGGCGGGTCATCCTGATGCCGGAAGGTACGGACGCCGGGCGGCTGCGCGAGCGTTCCGTGTGGTTGGCGGAGATCTGCAAGGAACGGGGTTTTCGCTTCAGTCCCCGCCTGCACGTGGAGTTGTACGGCAACCGCCGAGGGACGTAGGCGACCGGGCAAGGCAGGCCGGAGGCCTGCCCCTGGAGTTTCTACATTTTCCCCGCGGTTTGTTTTGATTCGATTGCCCCCAGCGGAGATCCGCGGTCCCCAAAGTGAGTCTGTCTATATTGAGTTCTATTGACAGACCGGCCCCAGTATGGCATCCTGTTCTTAGCCC
>CAIRXZ010000069.1 GCA_903882645.1 uncultured Acidobacteriia bacterium
GCTTCGTACTCGCCCGCCACCTGCTCGGCCTCCGCCCGAGTCCGGCGGCGCCGCACTTCCACAACCTGCACCTGATCGTCCATCCCTCCACTGCATCACCAACGGCGGCGCTTGGACAGATGGGTTAGTCTAACGCTTACGGACGAACGTCGCGCAGTACAACGATTACGCCTCCCGAAGCATGGCTCTGCGGCCGGATGCCGGCCGCTACGAGTGCGGAACGCTAAATACCATAGGATGCTTTGGATTAAGAGCTTCAATTGAACTTTTACTTGAAGTTGGCGTAAGACAAATCGCCCCGGCTGTCCTCAGCTTGGCGGACCGTATTGCCGCGGGCGTGGTGGCCTGCGGCTACGAGCTGCTGGGGGATCGGACGCCCGCGAATTCGTCCGGCATCGTCAGCTTCAGGAAATCCGGAATAGGGGCGGAGGAGGTTGTCCGGGTCTTGCGAAGTCGCGGGATTACCGCCGCTCCCCGCGCCGGCTGGGTCCGCACCTCGCCCCACTTCTACATCGCGCCCGCCGAGATCGACCGGATGCTTGAGGCGCTGCCGTGAGGAAGCTGTAGGCTATCGGCTTTGCGGACGCCGGCCTTCGGCATGACGCTGGCGCGCCGGGGTTGGCGCGTTCCTCCGCTCCCTCCGCGCGCGAACTCCGGGAAGAATACAATCCCAATCGCAAACCGATCCTCTCCGGACGGTTTTCTCCGCGCCTCCGCGTCTCGGCGGTGGATTCTCGGCCTTCTCCGCCCCTACTTCACCGTAATCGTCGAGGTCGTCGTCTGCCCCCCGATCGTCAGCGAAACGGTCTGGGGGCCCGCGGCGATGCCGGTCGGCACGGTCGCGTCGATCTCGTATAACGCAGGCGTGCCTGGAACCAGCCCGCAGTACGACACCGTGGCCGTCTGCCCGCCGATGGTCAGCGCCGCCGTGTTCTTGCAGGTCGGCGCCGTCGATCCCGTCTTGGTCGATGGTGCCGGGACGCCCGAGGCCGGCTGGTTGTTGACCGGCCCAAGACCGTTGGCGTAAAGTTGCACCCCGGCGCCTCTGCTCACCGGGTTGGTCGGGGTCACGAACGTGTACGTGTTCGCGATGAGCGCGGCTACGTTGCCAACCGTGGTCTCGAAGAAAGCCGGCGCAACGTTCGCCACCGGAACCGTGACCACGTTGCCGTACTCGGTCTCCCAAACAGTCACCTTCATCTGCGCGGAACTCTGACCCTGCAACTCCCACGGGACCTGCACGTTCACCTGCGTGGGGCTTACATAAACCAGCCGCCCCGGCACGCTGATGCTCGCCGCGGGCGCGTCGAAGCTCACCGTCACCCCATCGAGCGAAAGCGGAAGCGTCGACGTGGTTTCCACATCCGTATAGTCGCTCAGACCCGCGCCGTAGATCGCCACGTACGAGCCGGGAGCGATGGTCGCGTTGCCCTTCGCGGCGTCCAACGCCGCGACCGTGGTAGGCTGCTGCCGGATGTTCACGTAGAACTGGATGTACTGGGTCGAGAGGCCGGACGCGAAGGCGTTGATGCTTACGCAACTCCCCGAACCGGCTGCACACGGCGTCGTCCCCAGAACTACGTCGGTGTAAGCGATGCCGTAGTTATCCGTGTTGCAGGTTACCGAAACGGTCGAGCTGGCTGGCGAGCAAGCCGGCTCCCCGGAGACGCTCTTCATCGTCACGGTATTGCCGCTTGCCGAAAACGTGATCGGCTGGCCGGCGATCGGAACGCCGCTGAAATCGAGCGCCTGAATCCCAATGACTCCGAGATCCTGCCCGGCGATGTAGTCGAATGACGTCCCGAACACCGGAACGAGGTTCCCGGTTATGTACGCGGCTCCGCTCCCCAGCGCGTTGCTGCCCACCAGAAACAGGAACGGAAGGTGCATGGAAACGCCCGTGCCGGTCAAATTGATGTTTCCGGAGTATGCGCCCGCCGCCGGTACGGACCCGGCGAGCGTCACGGTCAGCGTGGCGCTGGCCGAGCCGGTACCCGCCGCGCCCAGGCTCAGGCTCGTTTTGTCGGTCGTGAGCGTGGTGACGGAGGAGGAGGGCTGCTTGTACCACGCCACCGCCACGCCCAGCGTTACCGCGCTCGAGCTCAGGTTGGTGATTGTCACCGTCCGCGCGGCCGGCAGCAATCCGCCCGTCTTGACCGGCGTGAACGCAATGGTCGATGGCGACGCGGTCACCGTGGCCTTGGCGGCCGCGCCGGCATCCAGCAAGCCGCCGCCGATCTGCCGCACGTCCACGGAGAGGTACGACCCTACCGCTCCATCGTCGGTCGGTACGGCTTGTGCGTTGCTGAAGTTCACGATCGCCGACTTGATCTGCGCCGCCGTGAAGGTCGGATTCGCCTGCTTCACCAGCGCCGCCGCGCCCGCCGTGAGCGGCGATGCGAAGCTGGTGCCGTTCGTCGCCAAATATCGCGTCGTGCTGTACAACTCGCCGGCGGGGTCGAAGTTCTGAGCCGCTAGATACATTCCCGGGAACCCGAAAAGATACCCGTAATCGTACGGATCCGGAGCCAAGTTGTAGTCCCCCCCTCCGGTGGCCACCACCTCCGGCTTCAGCGGCGGGGCGGTACAGGTTCCGCACAACGGGAAGTACCCCAGCGCCGGGCCGATGGAAGAATAGGAGGCGAGCAGGTTATAGGCGGCGTCGGGAGACCGCTCCGCTCCGGAGAGATCGATCGTCACCTGCGGCCACGGGTCCACGGCAAAGGGTGCAACGTAGTTCGTCCACGCGTAAGCGTCGATGTAGTTCTTCAACGCCACCCCGTTGGCGTTGGTCATCCCAGCCACAGGTCCCTGGAAGTTATCCACGTACTCGACGAAGCTGTCCTCCCAGGTCTCCCACTTGCCCGCGGTCGGGGCCTTGTAGAGAATCATCCCGATGGCGCCCGCGGTCTGCGCGTTGCCGGCTTTGGTCGTGTAGTCGCACCCTCCCAACGTTTGAACCAGCGCGAAGGAGTTGCTCAAGGAACCGGCTGGAAGCGCCGAGCAGGCGTAGCCGTCGCCGACGAAGCCGGCGTCCACCAGCGGCGCCGTCACGCCGCCCAGAGCGTACACCGTCGAATCGCTTGGAGCCGACACAATGTTCTGGAGGCTCGATGGCGCTCCCGGACCGGCCACGCTCACGCTCGTCCCAAAGGCATGCGAGTTGAGGGTCGCCCCGGCCGCGATCACCGAGGGTGCGTCCGCCGGCGAAGCCATGGACCCATACACGGGGTATTGATTGATAGCGTAGGAATTGGCGCCCGAATTCCCCGCGGAAACAACCACCACCATCCCGGCCTTCGCGGCGTTCTCAAACGCCGC
Organism: uncultured Acidobacteriia bacterium; assembly: GCA_903882645.1. Taxonomy (GTDB): domain Bacteria; phylum Acidobacteriota; class Terriglobia; order Bryobacterales; family Bryobacteraceae; genus BOG-224. The sequence goes on from CAIRXZ010000069.1 coordinate 3,322, forward strand.
GGCCAGCGGATCGCAGTAGTTCGTAGCTCCGGCTGGCAGGCCGCACGCCGCGCCCGTATCCAGCGGGCCGGCTAGAGCCGGCCCACCCGACGAGAGATTCACGATATCCATCCCGTCGGCCTGCGCATCCTCGATCGCCTGGATCCACACATCCTCCGGAGGATAGTCGTTCACGCCGTCCGAGCCGTAGATCTTGTAGTTCCCCAGGTACGCCTTGGGCGCCATGCCGGTAATCCCCACGTAGCCGCCCGCTATCGCGCTGGCGACCCCCGTGGTCGGATTGGCGGCCGCGGCCGAGGCCACCGCCGTGCCGTGCCCGTCGCGGTCGCGCGGCGAATAGTCGTCCGGCTGCGATGTCGCCGGCGCTGGCGCCTGGGTCAGGCTTCCCGCGGCGATCTGCCGCACGTAGCTGCGCGCCACGATCACCTTGTTATTAGTGAAGTCGCTGCACGACCAGGTCGGGTCCGAATTGCATTTTGGATATCCGCTGGGCGCCGTATACCCGGAGTCCTGAAAGGCCGGATGCGTGTTGTCGATGCCGCTATCGAGAACCCCGATCTTGATGCCCTTGCCGGCGTTGGTCTGCCCGCCAATCAACGGAAGCGCCCATGCCCCCGGCGCATCCATCAACGTCGTGGCGGCATTTAACTGTTTCTGCCCGCGCCGCATCCGCACCACCGCCGCCACGCCCGGAATCGCTTTCAGCGTGTCCACGCTTTCCCCCGGAGCCACCACGAAAATGGCGTTCAGCAGCGTTGCCACCGACCCAGTGACCGTTATATCGCGCGACGCAAGCGCCGCCCGCACCCGGCCCTGAGCGAGTTCCACCTCCTGCTGGTACCCCCGCGCCGCGGCCGTCTGCAAACTCTCCCGAGTGGCGTACCGCTCCCCGACCGGCGGATCGGTCAGGATTAAAGCATAACGGTCCGGGGCGAACGCCCCGCCTCCGCGCCGGTTGCGCGCAACCTGCGCCGGACTCACCAGCGCCAAACACAAAACCAACGCGGCGCCGCGAAAGGCAGCCCACCCACTGTCCTTTGTGAACATAACATTCTGACGATACCACCTCGGTTCAGGTTTCTCTCGGTGGGGAGGCCTCCCAGCCCGTCGAATTCAGTGGGGCGGGCCTCCCCGCCTGCCGAATTCAGCGGACGCGTCTCTCCCGGACCCCGCCGCTCGCCTACTAAGCCACTTGGAATCAATGATTTACGTGAGTTTCTCCGAGGGCCCCGGCTGCCGCCCGTTCAGGCCCGAATTCTCGTTCACAGAAACTTTTAAAAAAGTTTGCGCCTTGTTTTCAATAGGTTACAGAGGTCTCGGAATCTGTCTCTTCCCGCCCGTCTGCTATTTTGAAATTGAAGAGAGGCTTGCGGCCCACTCCCGCAGGCCAAACGGTTTTCTTCCTGGCCAGGAAGCGTTGCATTTGGGGTGGTACTGAAC
>CAIRXZ010000070.1 GCA_903882645.1 uncultured Acidobacteriia bacterium
CTGCTGCTGAAGGGGTTCACCCCAACCGAAAGAAGCGCAGATCGTTCCCACGGGCTGCTTGGCATCGTCGTCACAGCTTTCCCGCCCGCAAGGAGTCCCAATGAGCTATTTAAGTGGCATTGGGCGCTTTCGCCTGCCAACTTCCTTTCGCGGCAGCGTCCCCAAGACGGTTACGCGTCCCCGGGCGCGTTGCCATGTGGTTGCAACGAGGCGTAAACTGCCGTAGGGCTGCTTATATTCCGGCAGTGGGAGGCATTGTGCGTTCAAGAGGTACATTTCTCCCGTTTCTACTGGCCGCGGTTGCGCTCGCGCAAGCGGCGCTCACCAACGACGGAGTCATAAGGATGGTGAAAGCCGGCTTGGGCGAGGACCTCGTCGTGAGTATGATCAAATCGCAGCCGGCGAGGTATGCGACCGGTCCGGACGATGTCATCGCGCTGAAGAGCGCCGGTGTCAGCGACAAGGTCATTGCCGCGATGATCGAACTAATGGCCCCGCCGGCTGCGGTCGCTGTGCCCGCCCCGGCGGCAACAACCGCCCCAGCCGCCGGTCTTGTTTCGGAGGTCGGGGTGTACTACAAGAAGGGCGACGTCTGGAACGATCTCCCCCCTGAGATCGTGAACTTCAAGACCGGGGGCGTTCTGAAGAACATTGTCACATTGGGTGTCGTGAAGGGTGACATCAACGGGCACATCAACGGGGCACATAGCCCCACCTCCCTGAAACCTCCGGTGGACATCCTGGTCTACGTGCCGGAGGGCGTAGCGATTACCGAATATCAGTTCTTGCTCCTGCGCGGTGCGATTGGCGGACGTGAATTCCGCACCGTAACCGGGGGCGTGATGCACGTCTCGGGAGGCGCCACGCTCAACCTGGGGACGTTCGAGAGCAAGAAACTGGCGTCGCGCACGTACGAAATCGTGCTTCCCGACCTGCTGGCCGGAGAGTACGGGTTCTTCCCGCCTCCCGGGACCGACTCCACGGGAAGCTCCGGCAGAATTGGGAAGATATACTCGTTCCGTATCATCCAGTAGAATCGGGCTTCCACCACCGGTCGGAGAACTCCTTGTCCGCCGCTATCCCAGGTACCGTTGCAGATCGTCCGTGCGAAAACGGTGGGCTAAGGCGGTTCCGTGCGCGAAGCTGCCAAGCTGGTGCAAACGACATGGACGTGAACAGGGAGATGTACGGTCAGCCGTGGGACAACAAGCAGGTCCTCGGCAGCGGCGTCAAGCCGCCGGAAGCCGCGGCGAAACTGCTCGCCGTGCTGAACAAGTACTCCGCGCGGAAGACGAAATGAGGTAGGGCAGGCGCTTTCGCCCGCCAACTTCCTCTCGCGGCAGCGGCCCCAAGACGGTTACGCGCCCCCGGGCATTTGGCGCGCGATTGCCGCATTTGGTAAACTGAAGACTCCCTGGCCAGGTAGCTCAGCTGGTAGAGCGCAGCCCTGAAAAGGCTGGCGTCGGCGGTTCGATTCCGTCCCTGGCCACCACCTAAACTTCTTTGTTATCAACACCTGCTGACCTGTTCTTCCGCCTGTGCCAGATTTGTGCCATGAACCATCCGAGTTACCCGGTCTTGACGGGCCTGGAATTCGGGTGTCCATTTCGCGTAGTGCCGGCGGATCGTGGCGGGGCTGTCCGCAAGGATACTCGCAGCATCCTCAACGGTCCCGCCTTTCCCAAGAATCTCGCTTGCAAGCGTGTGGCGGAACCTGTGCGGGTGCCCGTTGGCAACCTTGGCGCGGCCAAATACCGCTGCGAGGGTGCGCTGTGCGCCCTTCACCAAGCTCCGCAGGCTTGCGTTTCCACTTGAAAAGAACAATTTCGAATCGCTCGCCGCTGCCTTCGGATGCGGCAACACGGCCAAGGCCTTGAGCACGTCGGGGTGAAGCTCCACCCGGATCATGCGGCGATTCTTTACCGCGCGCTTCTCCAGATGACGCCAATTGACGTGATCACGCGAGAGCGTGACGACGTCGCTGACTCGCAATCCGGCGTACCGCATTAACAGCACCATGGCGCGGGCGCGCAACCGCTCATACTTGGCGCGGCCGATCTCGTCACACGCGGCGATGATTCGAACGATTTCGGCCGAGGTGAACGGCACCACGTCGTTGGCTTCCAGCAAACGCGGGCGTTTCAGCGCTCTCGCCGGGTTCTTTCGGGCCCACTCGCGATCTATGCAGAACGCAAAGAACTGCCGGAGGATCTCGATTTCCTTGATCCACGTCCAGTTGATTTTGTTCCGCCAAAGCGCATAGCCGTCCATGGTTTCGACCGTGATTTGATCGACGAACCGGAGTTGCGCGCTTGCGCTGTACTCAGCTAAGAACGAGAGAACTCGTTTGTATTTTCGCTGCGTCTCTGCGGCATGTTCGGCATGTTGGGCGTGGAACGCCTCGATTGCCTCAGCCAGCGTCTTGCGCGACTATAGTGGACCCCAGAATTCAGACCACGCATTAAGTTAATTTCGGAGTCGGCGGTCGCGAGGAAGACGGCGATGACGACGACGCGAAAGCAGTACACGCCGAAGTTCAAGGCGAAGGTGGCGCTAGAGGCGATCCGC
>CAIRXZ010000071.1 GCA_903882645.1 uncultured Acidobacteriia bacterium
GGCCGTGCGCCAAGCGAGTCATACCTCGCGCAAACGAGGGCGCTTCTGACCGCGCAAGATTCGGCGATGACAGCGTCCATGTTCCGGGATACGCAAAGGGGCGCCCCCATAGAGGCCGATCAGATCGCCGGCGACCTTCTCGCCCGCGCACGGCGCGCGCATGTATCCGCCCCGCTCCTCGCCATCGCGTACACCCATCTGGCCGTCTATCAGAACCGGCTTTCCACGATCTAACGACGCTTACCATCCTTCCGCAGCGTCATTCCCGCGCAGGAGCGTGTGAAAAAATCTCTGCGGCGGCTCTCGCGATATGATTCACTCCGATGGAGACGAATCGGCGGGGGTGGCGATGACGAATGGCACAGGCAAGGCGCGGATTATCGAGGCGGACCGGTCGCAATTGTCGTGGGACCTGATCGACCTGGACGCCTGGCTGCCAGCGGATCATCTAGCGCGTTTGATCTGGGCCTTCACGGGAACCCTCGATCTCTCGGCGCTTTATGCAGCGATTAAGTCCATCGAGGGCGAGGCGGGGCGCCCGGCTATCGATCCGCGCGTTTTGCTGGCGCTTTGGCTTTATGCGACGGCCAAGGGCACCGGCTCAGCGCGCGAGCTTGACCGGCTTTGCCGCCAGGACCTCGCCTATCGCTGGCTCGCGGGCGGGGTTCCGCTGAACTACCACACCTTGGCGGATTTTCGCGTTGGGCAGGCCGCTTTCCTCGATAAGCTTCTGACGGAAAGCCTGACGGCGCTGCTAGCGGCAGGCGTGCTCAGCCTGGAAGAGATTATCGTCGATGGCACGAAGGTGAGGGCTCCGGCCAGCCGCAAGTCTTATTTGCGGGCCGGTGGGCTGGAAAAGGCTCATCAAGCCGCAAAGGACCGGGTTGAGGCTTTGAAGGCCGAGGTTGAGGCCGATCCCGCGGCCTCGAACCGGCGCAGCCGGGCTGCCCAGGAGCGCGCGGCGCGCGAACGCCTCGAAAAGGTTGAAGCCGCGCGCGAAGCTCTTGAGAAGCTGCAAACCGAAAAGGAGGCGCGCAAGAAGACGCACGCCAAGGACGAAAGCAAGAAGAAAGAACCGGCTGCCTCCACCACCGATCCGGATGCACGCCGGATGCGCTTCGCGGACGGAGCCGTCCGGGCCGGATACAATATGCAAGTTGCCGTCACCGCTGACCATGGCTTTATCCTTGGAATCGATGTGACGGACCGCCGGAACGATGCGGGCTTCGCCCGTCCCATGGCCGAGGCCGTCGAAGTCCGGCTGGGCAAAACGCCAGGCCGGCTGCTCGCCGATACGAACTACGCCACGGCGGAGGATATCGAGGCGCTTGGCGGCAGGGCTGAAAACCCCATTCCCGTTTACGCGCCGCCGCAGCCCATGAGCGAAGACATCAAGCCGGAAAGCCTGGCGCGGCGAAAGGTGCGCCTTGAAAAAGAGCCGCCCGCCGTCAAGGAGTGGCGGCAAAGAATGGAAACCCCGGAAGCCGCGGAAATGATGAAGAAACGCAAGCGCATCGAACTCGTCAACGCCCAAACCAAGGATCGCGGTCTTGCTTATCTCCCTGTCCGGGGCTTGGTCAAAGCCAAGGCCATCGCGCTTTGGCATGCGCTCACGCATAACCTCATGACAGCCATCAGACTGGATGCCGTTACCATGAACGGCATGGCGGCGGCATGACCCGGGAGGGCAAACACGGCTTGCAATCCTGCGCCGGGCCCAGAATGCCGGAAAACCGCGCTGGGGTGACTGAGGATGGATTTTTTTGCACGCTCTTTCGCGGGAATGACGCTGCGGAATCTTCCCGGAGCCCGCAATTTCAATTTTTTCACACGCTCTTTCGCGGGAACGCCGCTGCGGAGTCCTCGCAGGCGCTTGCATTTCGATTGTTTTACACGCCCGAAAGCGGGAATCCATAACTCAAGTCGGAATAAGTTATTAAATTGATACTCGCATGCGCAGGTGTGACGGCATGCAAACTGGCCCCGATTGAAAGCGCTTTAAGGCTCGCCGCCTTCTCCAGGA
>CAIRXZ010000072.1 GCA_903882645.1 uncultured Acidobacteriia bacterium
GGCCTCAACAACAAAATCCGAGTGGTTACCAGACGATCCTACGGCTTTCGCACCTTCGACGCCATGGAAATTGCCCTGTATCACAACTTGGGACGACTCCCAGAGCCAGAATCGCCCCACAAATTCTGCTGAGGAAGCTGATTGAGGAGCCCGAAGCGCACTTGCATGCGCAAGTACAACAGGTGTTCATTCGCCAGGCGTACAAGCTACTCCGTGCGCATAGCGGATTGGGGGCCAATCCCAAGCTAACGACGCAACTCGTGGTCAGCACCCATTCGAGCCACATCGCACACGAGTGCGAGTTCGCCTCGCTTCGCTATTTTCGCCGCCTGCCCGCATCGACGCCCGGTGGCGTTCCAATCGCGACGGTCGTCAACCTCTCGGAAGTGTTCGGGGACCCCACCGACACGCAGCGATTTATCACTCGCTACCTGAAGGCCACCCACTGTGATCTTTTCTTTGCGGACGCAGCCATATTTGTCGAAGGTCCCGCAGAGCGTATTCTGCTGCCACAGTTCATGCGTTCCGAATTCCCCGAACTCCGGCAACGCTACATCACAGTACTGGAAATCGGGGGGAGCCACGCCCATCGCCTGCGGCGCCTTGTCGAGCATCTGGGCCTCACAACGCTGGTCATAACGGATCTGGACGCCGCCGAATCGCCGGCGGGCAACGCTGTGCGGCCACAACGGGGGAAAGGGTACGTGACCCGCAACGCCACTATTCGCGGCTGGCATCCGGCCAACGAAGCGCTCGACAAGCTGCTGGACACGAAAGAAGAGGCAAAGACAAAGCAATACGATCCATTTTTCTCGGTTCGCGTCGCCTACCAATGCGGCCTCAAGGTGCAGCTCAACGATGCCCCGGCCGTTGAAGTGCTGCCGTACACCTTTGAGGACGCTTTGGTCTTTGAGAACCTGCACGTGTTCAGGGATCTGGTTGTCGATGGAACGATAAAGCGCTTTCGGGAAGCGATTCAGCAGAGCACGAGCCCTGATGAGCTGGCAGCCAAAATGTTCGAGAAGCTCGGAACGCTGAACAAGGCTGAGTTCGCACTGGATCTGCTGTTTGTGCAGCAGGAGCCATGGCCGCTGAAGGCCCCAACCTACATCCGGAATGGGTTGGAATGGCTGCATCAGCAGCTACAGCGAAAGGTGTAACGCGCATGCCTCAAATCCCACTTGGATCGGAGCCGGATGACAATCGCGCCGATGATCATGTAGACGACGAGATTGAGGCGTGCCTTCGCCTGGACAAACCGGTAAGCTTCTTTCTCTTTGCAGGTGCCGGGTCGGGAAAGACCCGTTCAGTGGTCACTGCTCTGTCCCGCTTACGTGCCCGCCACGGACGGCTCCTGCGGCTTCAGGGACAACGCATCGGCGTGATTACCTATACAAACGCAGCCTGTGACGAAATCAAAAGCCGTCTCGAATACGATCCCTTGATAGAAGTATCGACGATCCACAGCTTCGTGTGGTCGCTGATCAATGGTTTCAATGAAGATATCAGGCAGTGGCTGCGGACGCAGCTTGCGGCGGAAATTGCCGAACTAGAGGAACTCCTGCGGAAAGGCCGCCTTGGAACAAGAACGGCGATTGACCGTGCCGAAAGTGTCAAAGCGAAACAGAGGCGCCTTGAGTCACTTCCGCAGATCCGACGATTCACGTACAACCCATCGGGCGATAATCGCGGGCGCGATTCGTTGAGCCACACGGAAGTGATCAAGATCGGTGCTGATTTTGTCACGCGGAAGCCACTGATGAAGCGCCTGCTGATCAGCAGATTCCCTGTACTGCTGATCGATGAGAGCCAGGACACGAACAAGCTTCTGATGGAAGCTTTCCTCAAATTGCAGGAAGAATGCAAGAGCCAGTTCTGTCTCGGGCTGTTCGGGGACACGATGCAACGAATTTATGGCGACGGCAAAGAGGACCTTGGTAGACAGTTGCCGCCGGATTGGGCCAAACCCGCCAAGGCGTTGAACCATCGGTGTCCGCGGCGCATCATTCGCCTGATCAACAAGATTAGATCGGCAGTAGACGGCCAGGAAGAGCGACCGCGTTCGGGCAGCGAAGACGGCGTTGTACGCCTGTTCATCCTCCCAGGCGACACAATCGACAAAACAACGGCTGAGCGGAAGGTCGCGGAAGAGATGGCGGCCGTGACTGCCGAGCCTCAGTGGGCCGGCGTTGCCGCCGATGTCAAGACTCTGATACTGGAACACCACATGGCCGCAAGGCGCATGGGCTTCCTTGAAATGTTCCAGCCGCTTTATCAGATTGACAGCTTGCAGACCGGGTTGCGGGATGGGTCACTTCCGGGCTTGCGCTTGTTTTCTCAACTGGTATCGCCGCTGTTGAGAGCTCAGGCGCGCGGAGACAAGTTTACAGTTGCCGCCATTGTGCGTAATGCGTCACCGTTGCTCAGCAAGGCCTCATTGGTGTCGGCTGGCACCGACCAACGTGCCCAAATCAGGCGGGCCAGGGACGCGGTGAACGATCTGATGGGGCTGCGGTCAAACGGCGGCGATCCGAGATTTCTCGACGTCTTGCGGTGCATTTGGCGGACGGGACTTTTCGAGATTCCAGAGTGCCTGCAGACCATGGCCTCCAGGGTCGATAACCACCGCGAGGCGACCGGAGCTGATGCGGAAGATCAAGATCCCGTCCAAACGGCATGGGAGAGCTTTCTGCTGACCAAGTTCGTCCAGATCGAGCCATATGAACTGTACGTGAGCGGCCGGGCTGCGTTCGAGACGCATCAAGGCGTCAAGGGTCGGGAGTTTCCTCGTGTGATGGTCGTTATGGACGACGCTGAGGCGCGCGGCTTTTTGTTCAGCTATGAAAAGCTGTTTACGGCGAAGGACAAGACCAAATCGGACCTTGAAAACGAACGTGATGGCAAGGAGACCGGGATCGACCGCACGCGCAGGCTCTTTTACGTGACGTGCAGTCGAGCCCAGAGGAGCCTGGCTTTGGTCGCGTACACAAGCCGGCCCGACAAGGTGCGCGATTATGTCGTGCGCGAAGGCTGGCTTGAGGAAGGCGAGGTCAGAATACTGGCCTAAGATCATCCATGTCATTCGCCTCAAGTACTGCTCCAATACCAGCTCGCCGGTCCCTTCGGCGGCATAGGCACCGTGGTAAGGTGAGACTGGTTCAATGACACACCTTGCCCTGGCGGGAGTTTAGTTCGTCCCGGATTAGGACCGCCAAGTCGCCCCGTGTCCCGGCAATCGCCTTATTCGCCTCGTACCGGTCCGCGCCTAAGTTAGCGCCTATTGGCCGGTCCCCCCGTCACCGCGCGGGACGCCCTCTCCGCCGCGCCCCACAAGCCCCGAAGGGGCGTCAGAAAGTAGCCCAGGGCGTAAGCCCTGTGGACCCACCCCGGCCCCCGCCAGCCCCGTCAGGGGCATAAGAAAGCTCCCATTCCCACCCCGCCCGCCCTGCGGATTCCGAGGGATGCCGATCAGCGTTCCGAACTGATGTCGATCACCATTCCGAAGTGATGCCGATCAGCGTTCCGAACTGAA
>CAIRXZ010000073.1 GCA_903882645.1 uncultured Acidobacteriia bacterium
AGGCTGCGCTCGGCGGAATCGAACTGGCGGAACACGGATTGAAGCGCCCTGGCGCCGACGGAATCGTTGCGGAAGGCGGCGCCGAGGGCCAAGCCGGCGGCGGCGGCGGGGTCTTGAGGGTCCAGGGCGGCCATCATGAGGTGGTAGAGCTGGGCCTCGATGCGGGAGAAGCGGCGGCGGTTCCAGTCGGCGGCGACGATGGAATCGACCATGAAGCATTCCAGGGGGTTGGCGGGCTGGAGGTGCTCGTGGTAGGCGCGGGAGAGGATTTCGAGTTGTTCGGGGTCCTCGCCGGGGATCACGCGAGAACGGGCTTCGAGGCCGAATTTCAGGGCGTTGAAGCGGGAGACGGCTTTGCCCTCGACGGAGCGTGGGCCGGTAGATTTCAGGGCGTTGAGGCGGTTGGCCTCGATCTGTGCGTTGGTTGCCATTCCAAGCTCAGGGTAACGGGCGAGCGGGGGTGGAATTGGGGCGGAGGGGCTGTAAGTGGTTGAAAAGATGGGGTCGATTTTTTGAAGTTTGTGGTGAACGGGAAAATGGGGGTGGGGCGGGCGGGGTGGGAATGGGAGCTTTCTTACGCCCCTGACGGGGCTGGGGCGCTCTCGGGGCGGGTCCACAGGGCTCACGCCCTGGGCTATTTTCTGACGCCCCTGCGGGGCTGGGGCTTCGACGCTGTGTTGCAACGACGAAGAGGGTCGAAGATGGGTCTCGACCCGGCAGGCAAGGGCGTCTGCGCCACGGGAGGGGATGAGAATGGGCGGCCATCCGATGGTCCTGTGATGGCTGACAGCTTGGATTTCATGTTACGGTGAGTTTGCATATGCAACCAATCGCCAGGTGGAGCGGTTGCGCCGCCGTCGTCATATTGGTGGGCGCCGCTGGGGCCAACGCAGCTACGAAACTGACCGAGGCGGATTTCGGGAAGACGCCCGATGGCGCCGCCATCAAGATCCATACCCTGACCAATGCGCACGGCGTGCAGGCCAGGATTACGAACTACGGCGGCATCGTCGTGTCGCTCGACGCGCCGGACCGCGATGGGAAGATGGCCGATGTGGTGCTGGGCTTCGACGCGTTGCCCGAGTATGTCGCCAATCCCACGACCTACTTCGGCGCGATCATCGGGCGTTATGGCAACCGGATCGGCGACGCGCGGTTCACCTTGAACGGCGTCGAATACAAGCTCCCCAAGAACGACGGCGAGAACTGTCTGCACGGCGGCGGCAACGGCTTTTTCAAGCGGGTCTGGACGGCGCGCGCGCTCCCCAACGGGGACCTCGAGTTGGGCTACCGTAGCAAGGATGGCGAGGAAGGCTTCCCGGGCAACTTAAGCGTCACCGTGACCTATCGCCTCACCGACGCCAACGAATTGCGGATCGAGTACGCCGCCACTACCGATAAGGAAACGGTGGTCAACCTCACCAACCACTCGTACTTCAACCTGAAGGGCGCCGGCGCCGGCGACATCCTCGGCCACCAGTTGATGCTGAACGCCGATCGCTTCACTCCCGTGAACCAGAACCTGATTCCCACCGGGGAGTTGCGCCCCGTCAGCGGCACGCCATTCGATTTCCGCAAGCTCACGCCGATCGGGGCGCGCATCGAACAGAATGACGAGCAATTGAAATTCGGCAAGGGTTACGACCACAACTGGGTTCTCAACAGGACCGGCAGCGCGCTTGCCCTGGCCGCGCGGGTGGAAGAGCCATCGAGCGGCCGCGTGCTGGAGGCGCTCACCACCGAACCGGGCGTTCAGTTCTACTCCGGGAATTTCCTGGACGGCTCGGTGAAAGGCAAGGGCGGCAAAACGTACCCGCGGCGCTCCGCATTCTGCCTGGAGACGCAGCACTTCCCCGATTCGCCCAACCGTCCGGCCTTCCCCTCGACGGTTCTAAAGCCGGGCCAGCAGTATCGCAGCACGACGGTGTACCGATTCTCGACAGTCGGTGCCAGGAAGAAGTAACGGCAGACTCCGTTGCGCGGGCACTCCTGCCTGAGACTTGTCTCGACTCTTGCTTCGTTGGAAGGCCAAGCGCCGACATGAGTGTCGGCGTGGCAGACAGAGTGTCTGCGCCACCCCCGGTGCGTCGCGAGTATACTGGGGAGCGTGAAGCCCCGCATCTTCGCGCTCTGGCCGGCGCTGCCGCTGCTGGCCGCCAGCCCTCCGGCGACCTTCTCCGAGCACACCATCGCCTCCGACCTCAGGGCCGGATACCAGGTGGTGGCGGCCGACCTCAACGGCGACGGCAAGCCCGACCTGATCGCGCTCGGGAGCGGCATGACCGAGCTGGTCTGGTACGAGAACCCCTCCTGGCAGCGCCATGTGATTGTGAGCGGCGTCTCGCGCATGATCAACTGCGTGGTGCTCGCCGCGAAGGATGGCGGCATACCCGATATCGTGCTCGCAAGCGAGTTCTCCATGCAGGCCGCCGACAGCCCCGGGGTCGTTTCCGTGCTTCGCCACAATGGCGACCCGCGCCAGCCTTGGACCATCCAGGAGATCGACCGGCTGCCCACTTCCCACCGCCTGCGCCTTGCCGATATCGATGGCAGCGGCAAGAAAGTCGTGATCAACGCGCCCCTTACCGGCGCCAAAGCGTCCGCTCCCGATTACCGCGGCCAGACGCCGCTGGTTTTCTACACGCCCGGCGAGTGGAAGAGGCAGCTCATCAGCGAAGAGAACAGCGGCGTGGTCCACTGCATTTACATCATCGATTGGGACGGCGACGGGCGCGACGAGATCCTCACCGCCAGCTTCACCGGCATCCACCTGTTCAAACTCGGCGGGGACGGCCGCTGGAGCCGGACGGAAATCGCCAAGGGCGACCCGGCGCCGTGGCCGAAATCCGGATCGAGCGACGTGGCCGTGGGCCGCCTCGGCGCCGCCCGGTTCCTGGCGGCCATCGAGCCGTGGCACGGAAACCAAGTCGTGATCTATCGGCAAGCGGGACGCGAGTGGGCGCGGCAGGTTATCGACGCGACCCTGGTGGACGCCCACACCATCCTCACCGCCGATCTGAACGGCGGCGGCCTCGACGAAGTCATTGCCGGGTATCGCGGCCAGGGCCGCAGCGTCTACATCTACTCCGCCGGCGACCCGGCGGGCGAGCGGTGGTCGCGGGCGCCGCTGGACGCCGGCGGCATGGGCGCGGCGGCCTGCGCGGTGGCCGACCTCAATGGCGATGGCCGCCCCGACATCGCCTGCATCGATTCGACGCGGCTCAAGTGGTACGAGAACCTGGGCGTTGCGAAACCGGCGGCCAAGTGAGAATCCCGGCGCGTTGCAAATGACCGGCCCCAGGCACAATACAGTCGATTAAGGGCTCTCCGCGAGAATTCGTGAAAACCTTCAAATATCGATGATTCAGTGAGATGGCGTTTTTGGGTACACTCGGCAGTTGACAGATAAAGAATGGACAGCGATTCTGGCGTGGCCGGGGTACCGGGTGTATCGGCACGAA
>CAIRXZ010000074.1 GCA_903882645.1 uncultured Acidobacteriia bacterium
CGTCAGAATTGATCAATAGGTCAAATACGATTTGTCACTACAAGCGTTTTTCTGGATTTTCGGAACCTAACCGCAATGGCTGCAACGACGGAGATTCTAAAATGGTCGAACTACTACATCTGTTTGCGGAAAACCGGTTAAGACGCCCAGCACGCGAACTTGGGCAAAGCGTGTCCTGGACGATTGGACGAAGGAAGTATTCTGCGACCTGTTCGCGGTGCGCCATCTTGGCCCAGCATACGCCTTTGCTCTGATAGACTTCCTCTCCCTTATAGGCCTGATGGGCGAAGAAACAGAGGCGAAGTTCGACAACGAACACCCGGCGCCTGCCTTGCGATTCCGAGAACAGTTGCACCGCATGGAAGAGGATGGGTGGTGGAAGGTCGTCGAAGGCCTTTCATCCGAGCACGTTCAGCTCGTCGCAAGACTCGCCGCCAGGAGCGAATATTCCTTCGATCTCCAGGAAAAGAGCATTCCAGGGTTTATTGAAGCATTCCAAACGATTATTCCCTTCATCCACGCGCTCGTCATCGAAATTACCCCGCACTGCGGCACCGCAGCCGAGGACTTTGGCCCGCGAAAAGCAGACATTGAGAAGTGCCTTTTGCACGGCGTCGTGCCATCCCAGCTTCTGGTCGAAGGGGGCGCCCTTTCCCCGACGCCGGTGTCTATGATCAACGCGGCCTATTGTTTTTACTTGACGCGGCTGCCGCAGCTTATGAACAGCCTCGAAGGCCAGAAAGATACGGACCTCGAACAGCGACAGAGCGCGATTGAGAGGCTGGAAGCGTGGACGATGAAAGGGGTCGAAGACTTTCAACTGCTCGACGCGAGTAGAAAGAACACCTCAAGTGGCAACTGAAGACGATCTCACCGCGAAGACTCGGCCGAGTACGTCAGGTGTCTTCGCGAAAGACGAAATTGAATTCCGCCTGGGAAAGGATGCTGATGATCCCAGAGGCTTGGTCATAACCCCACTCCTAGACAGGAAACACGCGATTGATGCGGACTCCGTCGATCTTCGGCTCGGCACGTATTTCCTCCTGCCCAGGTCGCTTCCCGAACCCTATTTCAGCCCCGATGAGCGTACCGCTGCTTCGTTGTACGTCAAGGTCCATGTTCCGCTTGGGCGCTACTTGGTGGTTCCGGCGCACCAGACGGTTTTGGGCTCTACGCTGGAATTCATCAAACTGCCGTGTGATGCTTCGGGAGAGGTTCTTACAAAATCGTCAATCGCTCGAACATTCATAGTCGTCGAGACCGCCCCGTGGATTCACCCGGAGTACCGGGGTTGCCTGACACTTGAGATTGCGAATGTTTCAAACACGCCCGTCCTGCTTTATCCTGGGAGACCCATCGGCCAGTTGGTCCTGCTACATGTCGACCGGGTGCACGATCTCGGCGCAAAGATCAAGAGCACCTACTTCGGTCCGGTATACCCCGAAGCTCCACCGTTCCAGAACCCCGAGAAAGACTTGTTTAAAATCGGCGTTCGTCTGACCAGCGTCCTTCGGAAGGGAACGGTAGATGCGGATAGGGACTGGAAGTTCATCGAAGGCTAGGCGCACCGGAAGCGCGCGATAGAGCGTCCCCCTACCCCGCCGCCTTCTCAATACACTCGGGCCCGCACACCTGCTCCACCTGCGCGCGGAATTCCTTATCGGGACGCACCTTCGAGGGGACGTCCAGCAGCACCGAGAAATCGCGGGGGGCCTCCAGACGCAGGCGCACCTGGGTGTCTCCGGGCTTGCGGCGGAAGATCTCTTCCAGGGCTTGCGCGCGATCGGCGGCGGTCTTGCCATTGCGGCCCAGCCAGATGCGGATCGAAATGGCCGTGGGCAAATCCACGCGGGCATTTTCCAAAGGGACGATATCCTGTACTGAGATCTTGGTTGCGCCGCCCTCTTCCGGCAACGCCAACCCGCGCACCAGAACCGCCTCGTCCTCGACAATCTGCGGCGCGAGGCGTTCGTAGCTGGTGGCAAAAACCAGGGCTTCCGTCGATCCGCCGCGATCCTCGATGGTCATCGCGGCCCACGGCTTGCCCTCCTTGTTGCGCTTGCGCGTGACGCCGCTCAGCACGCCGCAAAGCGCCACTTCGGCGCCCTTGGCGAGGCCATCGAGCGAGCCGCTGTCGTGGGTCGCGAGTTCAGCGACCTTGGCGGCATAGGCGTCCAGCGGGTGGCCCGTCACCCAGAAGCCGAGCACCTCTTTTTCACCGGCGAGCTTTTCCTTGCCGGTCCAATCGGGCACGGCGGGCAGCGGCGTTTCGTGGTGCTCTCCGGCGGCGAGGAGTTCGCCGAACAACCCCACCTGGCCGCTCTCGCGATCGCGCGAGGCGCGCTGACCGGCTTCCATGGCGCCCTCCACCACGGCCATCTTCTGCGATCTTGAGCCAACCAGCGAATCCATGGCGCCGGCGCGGATAAGGCTCTCGATCATCCTGCGGTTGACGGCGCCCAGGTCCACCTTTTCGCAAAACTCGTGAAGCGAGCGAAAGTTTCCGTCCGCCTGGCGCGCCCGGGCTATCGCCTCGACGGCCGATTGGCCCACGTTCTTCACCGCGCCCAACCCGAAACGAATGGCCTCTCCATCGGGCGTGAAGCTCCAGTCGCTATGGTTCACGTCGGGCGGCAGAATGGTGATGCCCATGTCGCGGCATTCGTTTATGTACTTCACCACTTTGGCCGTATTGCCGGTTTCCGAGGTGAGCAGCGCGGCCATGAAGTCCACCGGGTAGTGGGCCTTCAGGTAGGCCGTCACAAACGCCAGATAGGCGTATGCCGCGGAGTGCGATTTGTTGAAGCCGTAACCGGCGAATTGCTCCATCAGGTCGAAGATCTTCTCGATCTTCTTTTGCGGGAGCCCGCGTTCCAGCGCGCCCGCGATGAAGCGCTCGCGCTGCTTGGCCATCGCCTCCGGATTCTTCTTGCCCATGGCCCGCCGCAGCAGGTCGGCCTCGCCCAGCGAGTACCCGGCCAGGCGATTGGAGATCTGCATCACCTGCTCCTGGTACACGATGACGCCGTAAGTCTCCTCGAGCAACTCCTTCAGCTCCGGCAGATCGTATTGCACCGCGCGCCGGCCCCACTTCCGCTCGATGAAGTCGTCGACCATGCCGCCCTGAATCGGGCCGGGGCGGTAGAGAGCATTGAGCGCGGTGAGGTCTTCCAGGCGGCTAGGCTGGTAGCGGCGCAGAATATCGCGCATGCCGCTCGATTCGAACTGGAATACGCCGCTCGTGAAGGCCTTGCAGAAGATGTCGTAGGTCGGCTTGTCGCCGAGGGGCAAGTCTTCGGGAACCAACTCGACGCCGTGCCGTTTCTTGATGAGGCGCAGCGCGTCTTCGATGAGCGTGAGCGTGGTCAGCCCCAGAAAGTCCATCTTGAGGAGCTGGAGTTTGTCCAGGCCGTTCATATCGAACTGCGTCACGATTTCGTCGCGGTTGGTCTTGTAGAGCGGGACCAACTCGGTGAGCGGCTGGGGCGAAATCACGACGCCGGCGGCGTGCACGGAGCAGTTGCGCGCCAGGCCCTCCAGGCGCAGCGCAACTTGCAGGACGTCGGCCACGCGCTCGTCCTTTTTGGCCGCTTCGTTGAACCCGGGTTCCTGGCGGATGGCTTCCTCGAGCGAAATATTGAGGACGTTGGGCACCATCTTGGTGATGCGCTCGACGTCCTGAAAGGGCATCTCGAGCACGCGGCCCACGTCCTTGATGGCGGCGCGCGCGCCCAGCGTGTTGAAGGTGATGATCTGCGCCACCTGCTCGCGGCCGTATTTCCCGGTGACGTATTGAATCACCTCGCCGCGCCGGTTCATGCAGAAGTCCACGTCGATATCGGGCAGGCTGACGCGCTCCGGGTTGAGGAAGCGCTCGAAGAGCAACCCGTATTGCAGCGGGTCGATATCGGTGATGGCCATGGCGTAACTCACCAGGCTGCCCGCGGCCGATCCGCGCCCGGGGCCGACTGGAATGCCGTTGGCCTTGGCGTAGCGGATGAAATCCCAGACGATCAGGAAGTACCCGGAGAATTTCATTTGCTGAATCATCCGGATTTCACGGTCGAGGCGCTCGCCATATTCCGCGAGATCGTGCTTAAGGGCGCCTTTGGCGCGCATGGCCTCCAACCGCGGGCGGCGCTTTTCGAATCCCTGGCGCGCGACGTACTCAAAATAGGTGTCGGTGGAGTGGTCCTCGGGAACGTCGAATTTGGGGAACGGCTCCTTCACTTTATCGAGCCGGACGTTGCAGCGCTGCGCGATGTCCCAAGTACGCTCGACAGCGTCCGGAATCTCGCCGAACAGCTCCATCATTTCGGCGGCCGACTTCAGATAGAAATCCGGCGTACCCCAGCGCATGCGGCTCGGGTCGTTCATGTTCTTGCCGGTCTGTATGCAGAGCAGGATCTCGTGCGGCCGCGCGTCTTCCCTCCGCAGGTAGTGCGAATCGTTGGTGGCGACCAGCGGCAGTCCCGTCTGGTGGGACAGCCGGTTCAGTTCGGGGATCAGGCGTCGGTCCTGGTCGAGGTGGTGGTCCTGGACTTCGAGGAAGAAGTTGTTCTGGCCGAAGATATCGGCGTAGGTGTGGGCCAGGCGGCGGGCGTCTTCGTGTTTGTCCGAGAGGATGGTCTCCGGAATGTGGCCTCGCAGGCACGCCGACATGCCGATCAGCCCCTTCGAGTGCTTGGCCAGCAGGTCCAGATCGATGCGCGGCTTGTAATAGAAGCCTTCCAGGTAGCCCGCGGAGACCAGCTTGATCAGGTTGCGGTAGCCTTCCTGACTTTCGCAAAGAAGGACGAGGTGGTTGTAGCGGTCGCCATCGGACCGCGTCTTGCGACCCTGCTGCGACACGTAGGCTTCGCACCCGATCACCGGATGCACGCCGGCGTCCTTGGCCGCGTTGTAGAACTTCACGGCCCCGAAGAGGTTCCCGTGATCCGTCATGGCGACGGCGGGCATCCTCTGCTCGACCGTCGTCTTCATGAGCTGGTCGATATCGCAAGCGCCGTCGAGCAGGGAATAGTCCGTGTGGCAGTGCAGATGAACGAACGGCATCGTCGGGTCGGCTCCTAAACGCGGGGGGAGGCTCTGAAAAAAGGTTATCTATATTCTAGCGCCGGATGGGGCGGGCAAACTGTGGGGTCGTCGAGCGCGTCAAGAACCTCCTGCTCCACCGCTCGGGAACGCGGCCCAAAAGTCTTTTTCAGCAACCTCCAATGTCGCTGAACCCACGCATCCGAACTGCATTATACTCCGGGCGGTCAGCCGAGCTCGCGGACGATCCGCATGATCTCGTCCATCGACGTGTGCGCGGCGGCAATCAGCGTGCCGTCGAAAATGTGAGTCTCGAGGGCGAGCTTCTCTTTGTAGCCGTCGCGGTCGAGCGCGGTCATGATCGCCCTCCAGTCTTCCTTTTCCGGACTGGCGGGCATGACCCCTTTGGCCTTCACCTGGATGTTGAGAAGCCGGCTCTGCGGAAGAAGATTGTAGCCGTCGGGAAACGATGTCTCCTTCCCGTAGGCGTTATGCGGGTCCCAATTCATGCCAACGCGCTTCGATGGAATCAGTTTCATGATCTCGGCGAGCTCGGCCGACAAAGCCACGTTCTGGGACCCTTCGTTTTCGATCAGCAGGTAGACCTTTTCCTTTTCCGCCACGGCGGCCATCTCGCCGAGAACCTCCGCCACCCGCGCAAACGCGCTCTTCGGGTCCGCTTGCCGCGTGCCGGTAAAGACGCGAACCTTGTCGCAGCCCATCCACTGCGCGCAACGGATCGCCTTATTCAAATCCTCCATGCGCGCGTTGAAGAGCGCTTTTTCGGAGGCGATCTGCCTGTCCCGCACAGCGGGATCTTGAGGACGCGGGCGCGAAGGATCCATTCCGGGCCAGGTGAACTTCATCAGGCTGGTGTTGACGAAAGTGACCTTCAGGCCTTCCTTGGAAAAGAGCAGCGCGTCGGCTTTGATCTCCGCTTCGGTAAGCCGGAAATACTCCTTGCGGCTATCGGGCAGATGACGATCGCGGATCTCGACATTTCGGAGTCCATACTGGTGCGCGAATTCAATGGACTCCGTGGTGGTGTTCCCAATTTCATCCGTGATGGCGCTGATGCGCGACTTGTCCCAGCGCATGCGCGCCCGCAAAGGCAGGGCGGCCGCGGCCGCCGCCAGAAGCTGTCGCCTGGTCATGGGAGTATTGTATACGCGATCCGCGCGGTCCGGCGGCGTGGTAGGGACGGGCAGATTCGAACTGCCGACCTGTCGCTTAGGAGGCGACCGCTCTATCCATCTGAGCTACGTCCCCACAATGTTCTTATTGTAGCGTTCCAGACCCTTGCGGCCAATGTCCGTGCGGGAATGCATCCCTTCGAAATGGATTTCCGCCGCAGCCCGGTAAGCGCGGCTGATCGCGTCTTCGAGGTTGTCGGCTCCCGCTGTAACGCCCAGCACCCGACCGCCGGCGGTCTCCAAGCCCCGCGCGCCGGTTCGCGTCCCGGCGTGGAATACGGTCGCCCCTAGCGCCTCGGCCGACTCTATGCCCGTAATTGGTCTACCTGTTTCATACCCGCCCGGGTAGCCGCCCGACGCTAGGACCACGCAGACGCTCGGGCCGGTGCGCCACTCCAACTTCGCGGAAGCGAGGCGGCCCTCGGCGGCAGCCAGCAACGCCGGTACGAAGTCCGAAGCCATGCGGTGTACCAGGGGCTGCGTCTCGGGGTCTCCCATGCGGACGTTGAACTCGAGCACCTTCGGGCCGCTGGCAGTCATCATCATGCCGGCGTACAGGAACCCGGTGAAGCGGGTCGCCTCGACGGTCGGATAGATCACGCGGTCCAGAATCTCGCGGCTCTGGGCCTCGGTCAGGATCGCGGAGTCGGAATACGCGCCCATGCCTCCGGTGTTCGGTCCCGCGTCGCCGTCGAAAACCGCCTTGTGGTCTTGCGTCGGGGCGAGCGGCAGGACATCCCGCCCGTCGCACAGCGCGATGAAGCTCACCTCTTCCCCTAGGAGAAACTCCTCGACAACGAGCCTCCCGCTGAGTGCGCCGAGGGCAGCCTCCGCTTCGGCGCGATCATGCGCCACCACCACGCCCTTGCCCGCCGCCAGGCCATCGGCTTTCAGGACCACCGGGAAGCCGAATCGATCCATGGCGTGGCGGGCGTCGGCCGGGTTGTCCGCAATCGCGTATCCCGCGGTCGGGATGTTTCTTTGAATGAAAAAGTTCTTTGCGAAAACCTTGCTGCCTTCGAGTTGGGCGGCGGCGCGATCCGGGCCTACGATCTTCCGCCCGCGTGCGCGAAACGCATCCACCACGCCGGCGACTAAGGGAACCTCCGGGCCGGCCACCGTGAGGTCCGCGCCGATTTCCTCCGCAACTGAGAGGAACGTCTCGGGCACGCTATCGCGAACGGCAATGCAAGTCCCGATTCTCGCAATGCCCGGGTTGCCCGGCGCGGCGAAGACCGAAACACCCGGAGACTGCGCCACCTTCCACGCCAGCGCATGCTCGCGCCCGCCTCCGCCAAGGACCAGTATTCTCATTCGCTACAATGATATCAATGCACGAGAGGTACGACGTCGTCGTGGTCGGCGCCGGACACGCCGGATGCGAAGCAGCCCGCGCTGGCGCGCGAATGGGTCTGAAGACCGCCCTGGTCTCCATGAACCTGGACCTGATCGCGCAGATGTCCTGCAATCCGGCGATCGGCGGCATTGCCAAGGGCCATCTGGTTCGGGAGATCGATGCTCTCGGCGGCGTGATGGGAGAGTTGGCGGACGAAGTCGGAATCCAGTTTCGGCTGCTCAACACGAGTCGTGGCCCGGCCGTCTGGTCTCCGCGCGCGCAGATGGACAAGAAGGTCTACCGCGTCCGCATGCGGGAGATCCTCGAAAAGGAGCCTCTAATTCGGATCAAGCAGGCGGAGGTAGCGGCGCTTGCGATCCGGGATCGCCGCGTCACCGGGGTCGAGTTGCGAGATGGCCGGACCATCGCCGCCGGGGCGGTCATAGTCACCGCGGGGACATTTCTCAACGGTCTGGCGCACGTTGGGGAAATGAAGCAGAGCTGCGGGCGTAGTGGCGAGGCGCCTTCCCAACTGTTGGGCGAGCAGTTGCGTTCCCTGGGCCTCAAGTGGACGCGCCTCAAGACCGGCACCCCTCCCCGCCTCGATGGGCGAACCATCGACTGGGACCGCTTCGAGCCGCAACCCGGCGACGCCGAGCCGACGCCATTCTCTTTTCTGACCGAGCGGATCGACAGGCCGCAAATCGTCTGCCACATCGGCTACACCACCGAGGAGACGGCCCGGATTCTGCGCGCGGCGATTCCGCGCTCGCCGCTTTACAGCGGGCAAATCGAGGGCATCGGTCCGCGCTACTGCCCGTCGATCGAGGACAAGATCGTCAAGTTCCCGGACAAGCCGCGCCATCAGCTTTTTCTCGAGCCCGAGGGGATCGATACGCACGAAGTCTACGTGAACGGGATGTCGACCAGCATGCCCATCGACGTCCAGGAGGCGGTGCTGGCATCCATCCCTGGGCTGGAATGCGCTGAGATGATCCGCCCCGGATACGCCATCGAGTACGACGCCATCGACCCGCGAGAACTGAATCATGCGCTTGAAATGAAGTCGATTGCCGGGCTGTACCTGGCCGGGCAGGTCAACGGCACTTCGGGTTATGAGGAAGCCGGCTGCCAGGGCCTGATCGCCGGCATGAACGCGGCTTTGTCGCTGGGCGGACGGGAACCAGTGGTCATCGGCCGCACCGAAGGGTACATCGGCATCCTCATTGACGACCTCATCACCAAGGGCGTCGACGAGCCGTATCGCATGTTCACCTCGCGGGCGGAGTTCCGGCTGCACCTTCGCATCGACAACGCCGACGCCCGATTGACGCCAATCGGCCGCCGGATTGGCTTGGTTACGGATGAGCGGTGGCGCGTCTTTGAGCGCAAACAGCGGCAGAAGGAACGGCTCTGCGCCGCCTTGGCCAGTCATCCGCACGCCCAGAGGCTGAAGCGGCCGGAAGCGTCGATTGCGCAAATCGGCGGCTGGGTCCGGGAGGCGCTCGGCGAAGAGCCAGTGCGTGGTCTGTTGACTACCGTGGAAACGGAAATCAAGTACAGCGGCTATCTTTCGCAACAAGAGCGGCAGATGGAGCGCATGAAGGATGCCGAGCGGCGTGCGATTCCCCCGGGGTTCGGCTTCACGCATATACCTGGGATTTCCCGCGAGATTCAGTACAAGTTGGAGCGGGTGCGGCCGGCGACGCTCGGCCAAGCCGGGCGGATACCTGGAGTCACGCCCGCTGCCATTGCGATTCTGGATGTCTACATGAGCCTGAACCGTGTTTGCTGAATTGCTGACCGAGCGGCTTTCCGGCATCGTGCAACTGGCGGCTGGGCAGGTTTCGGCGCTGCACGCGCATTACGAAATGCTTCTTCGGTGGAATCGGACGGTGAATCTGACCTCGATCTCCCGTGTGGAGGAGAGCGTCGAGCGGCACTACTGCGAATCGCTGTTCTTGGCTGCCCGTCTGCCCGCCGGGCCTCTTCGGATTGCCGACATAGGCTCCGGTGCCGGGTTTCCCGGTTTGCCCATAGCAGTCTACAGGCCAGACTGTCGCGTAGTCCTGATCGAGTCTCATCGGCGGAAGGCGGTGTTCCTGCGGGAGGCGAGCCGGACCCTGCCCAACGTGAAGGTGCTCGCCGAACGCGCCGAGAGAGTGAACGAGGGATTCGATTGGGTTGTGTCCCGGGCCGTCAGTTATCGGGATCTCAAACCGATCCTAAAGGAAATGGCTGCGAATGCCGATCTCCTGACTGGAGCCGAGCCACCGCCCGAGGAATTGGGCTTCGCCTGGGGCCCGCCGGTCGCGCTGCCTTGGGGGTCGCATCGGTTCCTCAGGACCGGCCACCGGCGTTGACAATGAACGGCGTGGCAGGGTGGGGCAGGCGATTCGCCTGCCCTCGCTCGCGTTCCGCGCAGCGGACGCGGCGAGCTTTGCTCGGCCGCTGGCAGGCGAATCGCCTGCCCCACCAACCCGTGGGATTCAGTTAGCGTGTTTCACGTGAAACTGAGGGTGGCGATCAGGAGTTGTTTCACGTGAAACAAGAACGTCCACCCACCGGCCCAGCCCCCGGTTTCGGCCCCCGTTTCCATGTTAGTATGGCCCCTTGAGCAGAGTATTCGCGATCGCCAACCAAAAAGGCGGAGTCGGCAAGACCACTACTGCCATCAATTTGGCCGCTTCGTTGGCCGCCAATGATTTCCGGATCCTGGTAATCGACTTCGATCCGCAAGGCAATGCCACCACCGGACTCGGGGTCGACAAAGACCCATCCCGGCCAAGCATCTACAACGTCCTCCTCGGAGACGCCTCGCCCCGGGATGCCATAGTGGCGACCGATTTTGAGGGGCTCCACCTCATCTCGGCAGACAAGAACCTGGTAGGCGCCAATCTTGAACTCGTCGGCGTCCCGGATCGCGAATCCCGCCTCCGCCAGCGCATTGCCGAAATCCGCGACGAGTATCCCTTCATCCTCGTCGATTGCCCGCCCGCTTTGGACCTGCTCACTCTGAACGCCCTCGTGGCGGCGGACTCCGTCCTGATACCGATCCAGTGCGAGTTCTTCGCGCTGGAAGGGATTTCCGAACTCATGGATACTATCGACCGAATTCGTGAATCCTTTAGCCATCCGCTCGAAGTCGAGGGCATCCTTCTCACGATGTACGACGACCGGACCAACCTGACGCGCCAGGTGGCGGCCGATCTCCGTGAGTTCTTCCGCGAGCAGGTTTTCCGCACTATCATTCCCCGGAGCATACGCCTCGCGGAGGCGCCAAGCTTCGGCAAACCCATTCTCAGCTACGATCCCCGCTCCCGCGGCGCGGAGAGCTACATCCAACTCGCCAAAGAGATTCTGGACCATGAACAAAATCGACGCTCCCCGCAGGGCCCTCGGTAAGGGGTTGGGCGCCCTCCTCCCGACCCGCGCTCTCTCTTCGCCCGTCCCGGAGTCCGCTCCTGGCGATTCCTCTTCCGCCCCGATCGACTCGATAGATCCAAACCCCTTGCAGCCTCGGCGCGTTTTCCAAGGCGAACGCCTCGCGGAGTTGGCGCAGTCGATCCGCACTCACGGAATCATTCAGCCCCTGGTTGTCCGAAGAGTCGGTGATCGATATCAACTGGTTGCCGGCGAGCGTCGCTGGCGCGCTGCCAAATTGGCTGGCGTTGACCATGTTCCTGTCGTGGTACAGGAAATCCCCGATGATCGCCTGCTGGAAATCACCCTAATCGAGAACATCCAGAGGGAGGATCTGAACCCGGTGGAGACTGCCGCGGCGTTCGAACGCCTCGGCCGCGAGTTGTCGCTCAGCCCCGAGGAGATCGGCCAGAGGACCGGCAAAGACCGGACCACCATCGTCAACTTCCTTCGCTTGCTTCAACTCCCCTCGGACCTCCAGCAACTCGTCGCCGAACGCCGCCTCTCTGCCGGTCATGCGCGGTGCCTGCTTTCCTTGCCGTCCGCGGAACTTCAACGGGGAGTCGCCGAGAAGGCCGTGGCGCAGGGTTGGTCGGTCCGCCAACTGGAACGCACCACTCAGAAGATGCTGGAGGGCCGCAAGCCGAAACACGTGGACGAAGTGCACCCCGACCCAAATGTCCGCGCGGCCATCGAGGAGATGGAGCGCGTGCTGGGCACGAAGGTGCGCATTGTCGAGAAGGCCAAAGAGAAGGGCCGCATCGAAATCGACTATTATTCCATCGATGACCTGGACCGCATCTACGCCGCCA
Source organism: uncultured Acidobacteriia bacterium (assembly GCA_903882645.1). GTDB lineage: Bacteria > Acidobacteriota > Terriglobia > Bryobacterales > Bryobacteraceae > BOG-224. The sequence continues at coordinate 11,799 of CAIRXZ010000074.1, forward strand.
TCGTGGGCGAACCTTAGATCACTTGAGCAGCGCCAGGATCTCGGCGAGTTCTCTGCGTATTTCGGGTAACGGATCGCCGGAGAAGAGTTCCTGCTGGGCGCTCTTGGCGGCTCGGGGCTTCGGCGCGCGAGCGGTGGTCTGAAGCGCTTGCCGGGCGCCTTCGATAGTAAACCGCTTTTCGTAGAGCAAGTGCTTGATGCGGAGGAGGAGCTCGACATCCTTGCGCCGGTACAGGCGGTGGCCCGTACCCGATTTCTTAGGCGCGAGGAGCGGAAACTCGGATTCCCAGAACCTCAAGACGTGCGGCTCGACTCCGAGCAGTTCGCTGACCTCGCCGATCTTGAAGTACAGCTTGTCCGGGATTTCCGGCGAACCGGCCTGCAGTGCCGCATCCATCATGGGCCATTCGTCATCCTAGCTCACACGGCGCCGATTGTCACGGAGCCCCGCATATCCTCTTGCGCGGAAATCAGAACCCCATCACCTGCATGCCCGCGTCCACGAACAGGATGTTGCCCGTGACGCCGCGCCCCAAGTCGCTCGCCAGGAACACGGCGGCGTCGGCGACTTCGGAGGGTTCGGTGTTCCGGCGCAACGGCGCACGGGCCGCGATCGTCTCCGGAATCGACGAAAAACCCTTGATGGCGCGCGCCGAGACGGTCTTGACCGGCCCGGCTGAAATCGCGTTCACGCGGATCCCGCGGGGACCGAGCTCGCCCGCCAGGTATCGCATCGCGGATTCGAGCGCCGCCTTGGCCACTCCCATCACGTTGTAATTGGGCGTCACGCGCGTCGATCCTATGTAGGTGAGGGTGCTGAGCGAGCCGCCCTCGGTCATCAATGGCGCCACCGCCCGCGCCACCGCCACCAGCGAGTACGCGCTCACATCCTGAGCCAGAAGAAAACCCGCGCGGCTGGTTTCGAGGAACGGCCGCGTCAGATCTTCCTTGTTGGCGAACGCCAAGCTGTGCACCACCGCGTGGAGGGGCCTGTCCAGGCCGCGCAGCGATTCCGCCAGGGCCTCCAGTTCCTCGTCTTTGGTGACGTCGCACGGCAGGATGGCGGCGGCGTCGAGATCCCGCGACAGTTCTTCGATGGATTCGCGCTGGCGGTCTCCCAGGTAAGTCAGCGCCAGCGTGGCGCCGTGTCTCGAGAACGCCCGGGCTATGGAATACGCCAAGCTCCACTTGTTCGCAATCCCCAGCACGAGGGCCAGCTTGCCCTCCAACAATTGTGACATGAACTATCCAGTTTACCCGTAAACCGAGTCTCTGCGCCGGCCGGCCGTCTCCAGGCGTCCACCGGGAATAGCCGGAGCGGCGTCTCTGAAAAAAAGGAGAATAACAGCCGATATGGGTATATGGAGCGGGGCCGTGGCGCTTCGCTGCCCCATGTTCCCAATGATGAGGAGGCGTGATTTGCCGTTCGCGTGGAAGGGGAGGGCCGCCGCGCCCAAGACATGCCTCCGGACGGCCGCCCTCCTTGCGGCGCTGGCGTTGGCTTTGTTCCTGGGCGGATGCCAAGGCAACCGTGGGAAGGGAGACTCACGGCTCCTGTCGGTCGCCGAGGTGCGCCGCCTGTGCTCCGGCGAAGCGCTTGATCATCCCGTTCGGTTCGGGGGAGTCGTCACCGCCATCGACGGCACTTACGATTTGTTCGTCGTCCAGGATTCCACCGCCGGCATCTGGGTCCGGACGCCGCTCGCAAGGGAACCCCTGGCTACCGGGCATCGAGTCGAAGTCACCGGCCGTCCGGCTTTCGGCGAGCGGTCCGAGACGGTCACCGACACCTCCATCGAAGATCTCGGTCCAGCGGCGCTCCCCGCTCCGAAACGACTCTCATCGCGCGATGTCGGTTCCAACACCTTCGATGGCCAACTGGTCGTGGTTCCCGGCGTGCTCCAATCGAGACACATCGATGCGACGGGCCAGCTCGCCCTACGGATCGATGTTGGCGGGGCATCGATCGGCGCGCGGGTCATGGACGACCAGACCGTGCCGCTCGAGACGCCCATCGACGCGGAGATCGACGCCACGGGGGTGGCGTCCACGACCATCGATGTGTACGGGAAAGTAACCGGCTTCTCGCTGCTGTCCTCCAACCTGAGCGGCTACCGGATCACTCGCCCCGCGCCGGATGCGGGCAGCCAGCCGCTCACCACGGCAGCCGGAGTCTTGGGTATGCGGACGCCCCTTCCGGCGCACCGGATTCACCTTCGGGGGTTTATCGCCAAGTCGTCGGAGTTCGAGTTCGCCGATGCCACCGGCAGCCTTCCGGTGCGCGCCGCGTACCAGGTGGACCTGACCGGGGGGCGAGCGGTTGACGTAATGGCGTTCGCGGACGAAGAGAATGGCCGGAGGGTGATTGAGGAAGCCGTCATCGTCGACCCGGAAGACTCGGCCGGCGGCGCTGAGGCTGCGCCCCCGCGGCGCCGGGGACTGCTGACCAGGGCCGCGGACATTCGGAGTCTTCAGCCGGAGGAAGCCCGTCTGGAGATGCCGGTGGCCCTCGACGGCGTGATCACGTACCACGACGCGCCGTCGCAGACCATGTTCTTCCAGGACGCGTCGGCAGGCATCTACGTGATGACCCACCAGCTCGCCAACAGCCAGGATGTGCGCGCCGGCGACCACGTGCTCCTCTGGGGGGTGACGGCGCCGGGCGATTTCGCTCCCGTGGTGGACAAGCCGCGCGTGCGCGTGCTGGGACGGGCGCCTTATCCGGCGCCTTCCCGGATGAGCGCCGAGGAGATCTACCTCGGGCGGGCCGATAGTCAATGGGTCGAGCTGGAGGGGATCGTCCGCGGCGTTCAAACCGGGCAGCGCTCCAGCCTCATGATTGGCTGGGGGCCTCATCAAGTCCGGGCGTTTTTCGACGGGGAGGCCCCCGACTGGATCGACGCCTACGTCCGCGTCCGCGGCGCGTGCGGGTCGCGTTTCAACGCCAGGCGGCAACTGCTTGGCATAACGTTGTACGTCCCGGACCTCGGCCAGCTCACCATCGTGAAACCGGCTCCCGGCGGTCCGGCCGACCCGCCCGCCCGTCCCATAGCAAGCCTGCTTCAGTTCTCGCCGGAGGAAAGCCCCGGGCATCGCATTCACCTGCGCGGGACAGTCGAAGCGGCGAATCCGCGGGGTCCGACATGGATCCGGGATGCTTCCGGCGGCGCCGTGATTCAGGATCATCAACAGATCGCCCTCGCGCCGGGGGACATTGTGGAGGTCGCCGGGTTCGCCGCTCCGAGAGTGTTCTCGCCCGTGCTGGAAAGCGCTACGATCCGGAAGGAAGCGAGCGGCCCGCCGCTCCCGGCGTTCCCGGTGAGCGCGGAGGAAGCCTTATCCGGCAGCCGCGACGCGCAGTTGATTCAAATCGACGCCCGGGTTCTAGACCAATTCAACGAGGGAAGGGCGCATTCGCTCCTGATGCAGGCCGGCAGGATCATGTTCCTCGCGAAAAGCGGCGCGAGTCTGCCGTCATTCGACAAAGGGACGATACTGCGCGTCGCCGGGATCTGCTCGGTGAGCAGCGAGCGTGTACGCTCGGGCAGCGTGCCGCGCGACTTCGGGTTGACCCTCCGGTCTCAGGCCGATGCCGTCGTGCTCCAGGCGGCCCCCTGGTGGACCCCCGACCGTACGTTCCGGGCTTTGGGCATCACCGTGATCGCGGTCGCCGCCGTGTTGGCGTGGGTCCTGGTGCTTCGCCGGCGGGTTCGCAAACAGACCCACATCATTGCGCGGAAGCTCGTGGAGGTGGAATCCCTCAGAGAGGCCGCCGAATCCGCCAGCCGCGCCAAGAGCCAATTCCTGGCGAACATGAGCCACGAGGTGCGCACTCCCATGAACGGCATCCTGGGCATGACCGAGCTGACCCTCGATTCCGACCTGGCGCCGCGGCAGCGGGAGAACCTGGAAACCATCAAACAATCGGCCGGTTCCCTGTTGACCATCGTCAACGACATCCTGGACTTCTCCAAGATCGAAGCCGGTAAGCTCGAGCTGGACCCGGTCGAATTCAACCTTCGCGACTGCCTGGAGGAAATCGTCTGCTCGTTCGCTTTGCAGGCCCGTCGGAAGGGCCTCGAACTGGTCTGCGGCGTCCGGGCGGACGTGCCCGAGACAGTCGTCGCCGACCCGGCCCGGCTGCGCCAGATTGTCGTCAACCTGGTCGGCAACGCCATCAAGTTCACCGAGCGCGGCGTGGTAGCTCTCGACGCGGCGGTGGAAACCGCGGACGAGGATCGCGCCGTTCTGCGCTTCACCGTCAGCGACACCGGCGTGGGCATCCCGCCCGCCAAGCATGAAGCGATTTTTGGCGCCTTCGCTCAGGCGGACGCGTCCACCACCCGGCGGTATGGAGGCACCGGTCTGGGGCTCACCATTTCAGCCCGGCTCGTCCAGTTGATGGAAGGCCGGATCTGGGTGGAAAGCGAGCTCGGCGCGGGAAGCCGGTTCCACTTCACGAGCCGGTTCGGCATTGGCCCGAGCCGGACCCCGTCCGCGGGCGCCGCGGCTAAGTCAGGCTTGTCCGGGGTCCCCGTGCTGATCGTCGACGGCAATGATGCCGGCGCGCGGGCGCTCTGCGAAATGGCGGCCCAATGGGGGATGCGGCCCTCCGCCGCTCCCGGGGCCCAGCAGGCTCTCGCCATGCTGCGCCGGGCCGCCGCCGACGGCGCCCCGTTCCCACTGATTCTGACCGCTTGCCGCTTGCCGGACATGGACGGGATTGCCTTCGCGAAAGCCGTCGTGCAAGACCCGCGCTCGTGCGCATCCAAGACCATTTTGCTGACCTCCATTGTGCCCTGCGGCGCCTGGCCGCACTGCCAGGGAGAAGGCGTCGCCGGCCACCTCGCCAAGCCCCTGCGCCGCCGCGAGCTGCGGGACGCTCTCATAGCGGCTCTTGAGACCGGCGCGCAGCCATCCGGCCTGCCCGCGACAGCCGGCGGGCCTGCCGAGGAGCGGCCCGTCCTCCGCGTGCTGGTGGCCGAGGACAACCCCGTCAACCAGAGAGTCGCGCGCGGCTTGATCGAAAGGCGCGGCCACAAAACGGTCGTGGTCGCCAATGGAGTCGAAGCCCTCGAGGCCCTGGAACGCGAACAGTTCGAGTTGGTGTTCATGGATGTCCAGATGCCCGAGATGGACGGCTATGAAACTACCGCCGAAATCCGCAGGAGGGAACTGGGCGGCCAAAGCCACCAGACGATCATCGCCATGACGGCCCATGCCATGAAGGGCGATCGCGAAAAGTGCCTCGAAGCCGGGATGGACGGCTATCTCGCCAAGCCCATCCAGTCCAGCGAGATGACTGCGGCCCTCGAGAGTCTCGAAGCGGCGCTGCGCCCATCTTCCGAAACGCATTCCCCCGCTGGCGCCTGACAACCAAAAAAGACATTCTGGCCACCGATGAACGCAGATATACAGGGATCGGGAGAATTCAAGAGTTCTTGTTTTCGATCTGCGTTCATCTGTGGCTATCGATCCTAGACCAGGGACTTTTTCAGCGGCCTGCCTCGCGCCCGTGACGCCTTGATTGCTCGGCGCGCTGACGGCTGATGGCTGATGGCTGACGGCTTCTTGTACACTGGCTCTAGACGCCGTTCGCGCGCCCGGCCCGCATGGATCTCACGACTCCGCTCACCTATGTGAAAGGCATCGGCCCCGCCCGCGCGGCCATGCTGGAGGCCAAGGGGCTGATTTCCGTCGAAGACCTGCTGGCCTACGTGCCGTTCCGCTACGAGGACCGCAGCAACACCAAGACCGTCGCTCAGCTCGCCCCCGGCGAAATGGCCACCGTCATCGCCGATGTACGCTCCGCCCAGCTATCCGGATTCCGCCGGCGCAACCTGGGGTTGTTCGAAGCGCGATTTTCGGATTCTTCGCGCGCCATCCTGGTCTGCAAATGGTTCCACGGCGACTACCTTGCCAAGGTCCTCGCCGAAGGCATGAAGGTGGCTCTGTTCGGCAAGGTCGAGCTCGATTCCTACGCCGGCGAGCTTACCATGCTCCATCCGGAGTTTGAAATCCTCTCCGGCGACGACCAGGACGGCGAGGCCTCGCTGCACACCGGGCGCATCGTTCCAATTTATGAGGCGGTCTCCAAGCTCACCACGCGCGTCTTGCGGGTCTTCAGCCACCGCGTCCTCGAGGCGCTTCCGCCTCTGGAAGACAATCTGCCCGAGTACCTGCGCCGGCGCCTGAAGCTGCCGGACCTGTGGACCGCCATCCGCGAGACCCATTTCCCGCCACCCGATTCCGATCTTCGCCTGCTGAACAACTTCCGCTCGCCCGCCCAATTCCGCTTGATCTTCGAGGAGTTCTTCTGGCTGGAGTGCGGTATCGCGCTCAAACGTTCCAAGGCGCGCGCGCTTCCGGGCATCTCCTTCGACATCAACGACCGCGTGCGCGAGAAGGTCAAGGCCATGCTCCCCTTCAAGCCTACCGGAGCGCAGAAACGCGTCATCAAGGAGATCGCGGACGACATGAAGGCCCCGCGGCCCATGAACCGGCTTCTGCAGGGCGACGTCGGCAGCGGCAAAACCATCGTGGCGGCCGAGGCGGCGGTGATCGCGATCGAGAACGGCTGCCAGGTGGCCGTGCTCGCTCCCACTGAGATTCTCGCCGTCCAGCACGGCCTGTACTTCAAGCAGATCTTCTCCAGGCTCGATTACGTGTGCGTGCTGCTCACCGGGTCGCTCGCCGGCCGTGAGAAAACGCAGCTCAAGAAGTTGGTGGCCGAAGGTCTGGCGCACGTGGTGATCGGCACGCATGCGCTGCTCGAAAAGGACGTCGAATTCAAGCGGCTCGGCCTCGCCATCATCGACGAGCAGCACCGCTTCGGCGTCATGCAGCGGTTGGGTCTGAGGCAAAAAGGAACGCATCCGGACGTGCTGGTAATGACCGCAACCCCCATTCCCCGCACCCTCGCCATGACCCTCTACGGCGACCTCGACGTCTCCGTCATCGACGAACTGCCCCCCGGCAGGAAGCCTATCGTCACCAGGCATGCCACCGCCGATCGCGTCGAACAGGTCTACAGCTTCATGAAGCGGCAGATCGACGCCGGCCGCCAGGCGTACGTCGTGTACCCCGTGATCGAGGAGTCCGAAACCCAGGCTATGAAGGCGGCCGAGGAAATGTACCAGCGCCTCTCGCGCGAGGTGTTTCCGGACATTCCCGTCGGTCTCATGCACGGCCGCCTGGGCGCGGACGAGAAAGAGGACGTCATGCGTCGCTTTCGGGAGGGCGGCGTCAAGATCCTGGTGTCGACCACTGTGATCGAAGTGGGCGTGGACGTGCCCAACGCCAGCGTGATGGTCGTCGAGCAGGCCGAGCGCTTCGGCTTGGCCCAACTGCACCAGCTTCGCGGGCGCGTGGGCCGCGGAGCCGCGCAGAGCTATTGCATCCTGGTGACCGAGAAGATGAACGACGCCGCCCGCGCGCGCATACGTACCCTGGTGGAATCCACCGACGGGTTCTACATCTCCGAGATGGACCTGAAGCTGCGCGGCCCCGGCGAGTTCTTCGGCGCCAAACAATCCGGTCTGCCTTCCCTGCGCGTGGCCAACATCTTGCGCGACGGCGAAATCCTCGAAATCGCGCGGCGCGAAGCCGTGGATTTCGTCAGTCATCCGTCCGAGCGGGAAGACCTGCGCCGCGCCGTGGCCTACATCCAGGGGCACTGGCAACGCCGTTACGGCTTGGTGATGGTGGGCTGATGCGCGTCATCGCCGGAGAGTTCCGCTCCCGCCGCCTGAAGACCATTCCGGGCGCCGCCACGCGTCCCACCCCCGACCGCCTGCGCGAGACGCTCTTCAATATCCTCGCGCCCCGCATCGAGGGCGCCACCTTCCTGGACGCATACGCCGGCACGGGAGCCGTGGGCATCGAAGCGTTGAGCCGCGGCGCGAGGCACGCTTACTTTCTGGAGCGCGACCGTCAGGCGCTGGACGCCATCCGCGGGAACCTGGCCTCGCTCGGGCTGGAGGCGCGCGCCACGGTGGCCGCCGGCCCGGTCCTTCTGACGCTCGCGCACTACGCCGCCGGCATTGTCTTCCTCGACCCGCCCTACAGTCTCGATCGCGAGTATCGGGCCGTGCTGGACCTGCTCTCGCGGAACCCGCCGCCGCTTGCGATCGTCCAGCGCGACGTCCGCCTCGCGCTCCACGAATCCTACGGATCCCTCCGCCTGGTCCGCACCGTGAAACAGGGCGGCAACGCGCTGAGCTTCTACGCCGGCTGAGCGCCCGTGGGACCTCATAGGCGTTCACCCCAAAAACGGCGGTTGGGACGCCGCCGAACGAGCCCGCCCCTTGAGCGGCAAGTGCTTGCGGAAACAGCGGTTCTCACCCAATCGGCGAACGGCCGGCCGGTTCAAAACCACACATCTTGGACTTACAGGCAACGCCGGCTAAGTCCGCTTCCAGGTTTATGCGGATGTTCGCTCGCGGGAAAAGTATGTGGCATCGGGCGCTATCGCCTGCCGCCGGAGTCCATTCCCGATCCGCGTCCGCGCCTCCGGCGTGGGGTCGGGCCTTTTGGCCCGCGATGACGCCTTCCGGCGTCATCCGCCGGGCGTCAGTCCGGCCGGTTCGATTCACAATCGGCTCGCGGTTTCCAGCCCGCCCCACATCGGTTGCGACCGTGCCGCTCCGTCGGGGCCGGACCATCGCATCTGCGTGCCTGCCGTTCGCTGTTCGCGTGCCGGAATCATAGGGCTCCCCCGTAGGACGTTCGAGGCCAGTTGACGTGACGGGGACTTCACGGGAGTAATGTTCACCCGAACTCTCTTAGGTCACGACCGGACGAGAACCCAGATTCCACGCTCTTGATGTATTCCCGTCCGGATCTCGGGAGGATCGCTGTGGTGGATCAGCGCGGCTATATCACGCAAGATGTCGTCGCTGTCGAACACATAAGAATGGCCGAAGCGTTGAATGAGCGATGTATCAGCCCCTGTCGTATCAACGACGTCAACGCCGTGATAGGCTTCGGGCTGAAGCCCTACGCGATCATCGCGATGAAGAAAACTTGATGCTCGGAGCGCAGAGTCCCATTCGGAGACGTACAGAGTAGTTCGTTGAGCCACGCGATAGATTGCGGGAGCAACGTCATTAAAAGTGTATGGGTCAACGTCCGCAGCAGCAAGAATCACGTTGGCAAATGCCTTAGTCGGGAGGGAACTCCAGTAGATACCGTAGCCGAGAATGCGGCACCCCATACTATGCGCAATGATGTTCATTCGCATTTCCGGCCGCAGCCAGGAGGTAAGTAATGCCAAAGTTCCGCTCAGCAAGTTCGCCGTACTTGGGCTAGATGCATACTCCTGCTCTTGGTCGTAGTGTGCGACCGTTCCCTCACCGGACGGCCAGCTCACGATAACGTTGGCACCCTGGATTTTCAGGTCTATCGCCAGTGTGCCGAATGTGGTCAAAGCGTCATCGAACGTCGTATGAAACCCATGCACATAAACTTCTTCATCGTGCTCGGGTGACTTCAATGCCGCGTCTGTGACTCGATTCACAAATGCACTCTGGTCTAGTGCGAGAGAATCGATGATGACAGGTTCCGTCGTTTTGCCTCGCCTCAGCAGCATGTTGGGGTCAAAAGACACCCGACGCTTGAACTTCCAAGGTACGCCGATTGTGGCGACGCCGTAGCGGGTGATGCCCTGAAAGGATGGTTCGTTCGCAAAGGGCCTGCCCTTGTCAGAAAGAGATTGCCGGTTCGTCGCGTAGTATACGGTTACAGCGGCATCGGTTGACGCTGCCGCGTACGAGAACGGAACCTTCAGGAGCCAGATTGCGGACCCGAAATAGATCCCCACGATGAATGGGACGATTCGTGGGTCTTTGAGTCTTGGAGGCCAACCTTTTGAAACCACCCGCAAGGCTAAGCTCGCGTAGGAGCGGAGACGCCGTGAATACGAATACGAAACGGCCAGAGCGACAGCCGGGAGGCTAGCCAACGCGAATTCGGCCCAGACCAACTGCCTATACCTATACTCACCCATTACGGCCAGCGATGCTACGATCATCAACAGGGCAAGCGAAGCAACTCCCAAGATGGCGTTCGTCAGTTTTGAAAATGCTGGCGGATCTTCGTATTCAGGTCGAGTGGGCATTGAATTCTCCCCTAACATAATAGACGAGACCTTCGCGCTTTCGGCGAATCGTTGTCTGCTGCCGGAACCAAGGATCTGGCATCCCGAACGGTGTTCCGCCAGCGCCGTGTACTCGTTAAGAACAGGTGTGTGGGCCTGGCTGAAATTGTCCCGCGCTCATGGCCTGATAGATCCTGGTAAACGCCCATCACGGCAGTCCACCAAGCGCCATGCCCATCCACTTCGCCCAGCCGGCCGGCTCCTCACAGGAGTGCCCCGGCCTGGATTGCTGAACTCCCAAACGCCTCCTTTTCGCCGCACCCGCCCTCGCGATACTCTCCGGCATTCGCGCTCCGCGAAACAGGGCGAATTTGATTCACGCCAACTTTCAAAATATATTTCCTTCCCTATCAATCACTTCCAGCCCTCCCCTTCTCGGCTCTCCCGTGCTCCCCAGTTACCCTGAGCTTGACATGGCAACCTTACGCCAATTCGAGGCCAACCGCCTCAACGCTCAGAAGTCCACCGGGCCGCGCACCCCCGCTGGCAAACAGGCGTCCCGTTTCAACGCCCTCACTCTCGGCATCAACGCTCAATCCACCGTCATCCCCGGCGAAAGCTCTCGGGATCTGGACATCCTCGGCGACGAATACCAAGACCAGTTCTGCCCCACCACCCCGGTCGAACGCTACCTCGTCGATACCCTCGTCACTTGCGACTGGGTCCGCCGCCGCCTCCACCGCGCCCAGGCCGATCTCTACCGCGTCCTGGCCGCCCGCACCGACCTTATAAACCCCCTCGGGTATATCTGGAAGGAGGACACCGCCGGCGCCAACACCCTCCAGAAGGTGTTCCGCCAGCTCACCAGCCTGGATCGCAGCTACCACCGCGCACTCGCCGAGCTTCGCCGCCTCGCCCAGGAACGCAGCCAGGCCGAACCGGAGCCTGAAACCGAGCCGGAAGGCCCTGCACAACAGGAGATTCCCGTATCGAACCCCCCGCAAACTGGGGGAATTGGGTTCGTTCCGCCGATTCCCGATTTCGCCGATCGCCCCCTCGGGACCCTCCCCGGCCTGAAGCTGCGCCTGCCCTACCCGCCGATCTCCGCCACCTTCGGACGCCTCTCGACCGGCGAACCCATCGCCATCCACTGCCCGAAGGGCAGTCGCAAGTAAGTTCTAGCTGATGGCTGAAAGCTGACGGCTCAACCCGCTACACTGTCAGTGGAGCCTCGAAGTGAAAATCAAGAAGGCGGTCATCACGGCCGCGGGGGAACAGCAGCGGTTGCTTCCGCTGCAAACCCTGATCGACCGGGACGGAGAGGAAAAATCCGTTCTCGGGATCCTGATCGAGCAGGCTTTGGCCGCTCAAGCGGAAGAGGTCTGCGTGGTGGTATGGCCCGGGGATGAGGCGCGCTACGCGCAGGCCGCCGCGCGGCATCTGGGCCACGTCCGCTTCGTTCCGCAACCGCGGCCTCTCGGGTACGGCCACGCGGTCTACTGTGCGCGGGAATTTGTGGCCGGCGACGCGTTCCTCCATCTGGTAGGGGACCACCTATGGGTGAGGCGCACGGCCGGCTCTTGCGCCCGCGACCTCGTCGAGCTCGCCGAAGCCGAACAGTGCGCCGTCTCGGCCGTGCAAGTCACCCGCGAGAACTTTCTGCCGCGCTACGGGGCCGTTGGCGGACGCCGCATTCCGGGACGCCAGGGGCTCTATCGGATCGAGACGGTGATCGAAAAGCCGACGCCCACCGAAGCCGAGCGGCGCCTCACCACGCCGGGACTCCGTGCGGGCTACTATCTTTGCTTCTTCGGCATGCACGTCTTCACGCCGGCCATCATGGATCTTCTCGGCCGGCAGCTCGCCGAAGCGCCGGATGCGCGCCTGGCTCTGTCCCCGGCTCTGGCCGAACTTGCCCGCCGGGAGCAATACCTGGCCGTCGAGGAAGATGCCCGCCGCTACGATATCGGCGCGCGCTACGGCCTGCTGGCCGCTCAACTCGCTCTGGCGCTCAACGGACGCGACCGCGCCGAGGTGCTGGCCCAGTTTGTGGAGTTGCTGGCCACGTGGGAGACGGGGGCCGCGGCCGGGGGCGAGCGGTGAGCGAGCTGATCGCGGTCATCGCTTCCCACGATCCCGCCGTCCGCGACCGGCCGCTCGATTCCTTCTGCCGCGGCGCCGCGCTCGATCGGCTCCTGGCGGAGTGCGAAGCCCTCGACCAGTTCCGGCGCGCCAGCGACAACCTCTACGAACGCGTGCGCGCGCTGTTCTTCCTGTACGCCATTCATCGGTTCCATATCCCGCGGGCCGTCGCCCAGGCGAAGCGCCCCGCGGGGGCTGGGCGGCGGATTCCCTTCTCCGGCTACGCCAACCTTCTCAAGCGCCGCTTTCACGAGGCTCTGGACATTTTTCTGGCCGCGCAGGCCGCCGATGGGCCGGGCCCGGCTCTCTCCAGCGCCCTGGCCGCCGGCTACCGGGCGCTCGGATTTCAAACGCTGGCCGACCAGGTGCGCCGCAGCGTCCGCTCGGTGAGCGGCAACCAGTGGATGTTCCGCACCGGCCACCCGGCCGATTACCCGCTGCGCATCCGTCCGGAGTTGCTCGCGCGCCAAGGTTCCGACCCGCTGTTCCCCATCCTCCAGGAGGCCACGCCCGTGCGGATGGACCTCACCCACAGCGGATGGAGCGACATCTTCTTCCTGGGGATGGATTTCCCGGAAGGGGCCAGGGTCCTCAACGTCTCGATCGATCTGAGCGTGCGCGGCGCCGGGACGGATGCCCCGCGGCCCCCCGTGGAGGCGTACTTCCGCGTGATCGACCAGCCCGTGCTGCGCCTGACCAGCGTGGACCTCAAGGCCGGCGTCGATATCGGCTCCATCGCCGAGGTCTTCGACTTCGCGCGCGACTACCTGGGGCTGCTCAAGGCCGCGCTAATCGCTTCGGGCATCGTTCCTTCGGGCATGGAAGGCTGCAACCGCCCGCTCGCGGAACTGCTGGCCAAGCTGGTGGGCTTGCCCGGACACGGCATCGAAATCGTCAGCAAGGTGAACGACATTCCCAAAGGATCGCGCCTGGCGGTCTCCACCAGCCTGTTGAGCTGCCTGATTGCGGCGTGCATGCGGGCCACCGGCCAGATTCACGCGCTCACCGGCGGCCTGGATGAGGAAGACCGCCGCCTGGTGGCCGCGCGGGCGATCCTCGGGGAGTGGCTGGGCGGCTCCGGCGGGGGCTGGCAGGATTCCGGCGGCGTTTGGCCCGGCATCAAGTTGATTCATGGCGTGCTGGCCGGCGAAGGCGATCCCGAGTTCGGAATCAGCCGCGGGCGTCTGCTGCCCGGACATAAGGTGTTCGGGACCGATGAAGTCTCCCCCGCCGCGCGCGAACAACTGCGGCAAAGCTTGGTCCTGGTGCATGGCGGAATGGCCCAGGACGTCGGTCCGGTCCTGGAAATGGTGACCGAGAAGTACCTGTTGCGCTCGGAAGCCGAGTGGCAGGGGCGGCGCGAAGCCATACGCATTCTGGACGAGATCCTCGACCGGTTGAAGCGGGACGATATCCGCGGCATCGGAGCGAGAACCCACCGCAACTTCGACGGACCTATCCAGACCATCATTCCCTGGGCCGGCAACCTGTACACGGATTCGCTCATTGAGCAGGCCCGCGCCGCCATGGGCGAGGATTTCTGGGGCTTCTGGATGCTGGGCGGCATGTCCGGCGGCGGCATGGGGTTCTTGTTCTCTCCCCAACGGAAGGCGGCCGCCGAGGACCGGCTCGGGACCATCATGCGCGAGACCAAGCGGCGGCTCGAGCACGCCGTGCCTTTCGCCATGGACCCGGTGGTGTACGACTTCGCCATTAACGAGCGCGGGACCGCGTCGCGCCTCCTCTCCGGCGGCGCCGCGCTGCTTCCCGCCGATTACTACACGCTCGCCGTGCCGCCCCTGCTGCGCGCCGATTCCCGTCTGCTCTCGCCCGGCCGGCGGGCCGAACTCGACCGCTTCAGCGCCGCCTGCCATTCGGTTCCGGAGTTCTCCGGCATGGTGCAGCGGCTCTTCGAGCACATGCTGCCGCGCCGGCAGGCGGGCCGCGCCGGACAACAGGACAGTCTCGACCGCCTCCTGGCCGAGCACGGCTTCGACGCCGTACACCACGAGCGCATTCAAGCGGACCTGCGGGCCGGCCGCATCGGCCTGGCGCAGAACCGCCTGCCGGCCAACAGCAAAATCGAGGACCCCGCCCCCGAAACTATCTTCGACGCCACTGGCTGCCTGCCGCCGCGCTATCTGGAGACCGGCCGCGCGGCGCTGGCCGATGGAGCCGTAGCGGTGGTCTCGCTCGCGGGCGGCGTCGGGAGCCGATGGACCAAGGGGGCGGGCGTGGTTAAGGCTTTGAACCCCTTCTGCCGTCTGGGCGGGCGGCGCCGGAGCTTCCTCGAGGTCCACCTCGCCAAGAGCCTGCGCGTGGGCCGCGAGGCCGGAAAGTTGTTGCCCCACGTCATCACCACCAGCTATCTCACCCACCAGGCCATTGAAAGCTATCTGCGCGCCGAACGGAATTACGGATACCCCGGCCCGCTGTTGCTGTCCGGCGGGGGCGCCATCGGGCTGCGCATGACCCCCATGGAACGCGACCTGCGATTCGCATGGGAGGAAACCCCGCGGCAACTGCTGGACGAGCAGGCCCAGAAAGTCCAGGAGAGCCTGCAAGCCACTTTGATCGCCTGGGCCAAACAAGCCGGCGAGGGCGGCAACTACACCGATAACCTTCCCCTCCAGTGCCTGCATCCCGTGGGCCACTGGTACGAGGTTCCAAACCTGCTGCGCAACGGCACGCTGGCGGATCTGCTGGCCGGGCGGCCGGAGTTGAAGTACCTGATGGTCCACAACGTCGATACCGCCGGCGCGGACGTCGACGCCGCGCTGCTCGGCTACCACATCGAGGAGGGCGCCGCCATGACGGCCGAGGTCATCGCGCGGCACATAGAAGATCGCGGCGGCGGACTGGCCTCGGTCGACGGGTCTGTGCGTCTGGTCGAGGGACTGGCGCTGCCCAGCGAGGAGATCGAATCCCGGCTTTCCTGGTACAACAGCGCCACCTACTGGATCGATATCGGCCAGTTGCTTACGGTCTTCGGCCTTGAGCGGGACGACCTGGGCGACGCCGCCAAAGTCGCGGTGGCGATTCGCAACCTGGCCGCGCGCATGCCCACCTATATCACCTTGAAGGATGTGAAGAAGCGCTGGGGCAAGGGTCAGGAAGACGTCTTCCCCGTCGCGCAGTTCGAGAAGCTGTGGGGCGACATGACCGCGCTGCCCGAATGGAAGTGCCGCTTCGCGCTGGTTCCGCGCGCGCGCGGCCAGCAACTGAAGGAGCCGGCCCAACTGGATGGCTGGCTGCGCGACGGATCGGCCGCCTACGTGGAATCCCTGTGCGGTTGGGCCGTGGCGGGATGATCTCGTGCCGCGAATTGACCAAACGCTTCGGCGACTTCACCGCCGTCGGCCTACTGACTTTGGAGGTTGCCCCGGGCACCATCTGCGCCTTTCTCGGCCCTAATGACGCCGGGAAATCGACCGCGCTTAAGATGCTGACAGGGCTACTCGCGCCGACATCCGGGGATGCCGTGGTCTGCGGCGTGAACCTGGCCGAAGACCCGCTGGCGGTCAAACGCTTGATCGGGGTGCTGCCGGAGAACCTGGGGCCGTCTCGCCTGCCTGACCTCGATCGCTTGTCAACGGATTTATGCCGCCCCGGCGATTCAGGGTATCCGAGGCCGGTTGACTCGCGGCGCGCAATGCGCTCACATGTTCAATTGCCCTGCGACAGCCCGCTTCGCATTGAATGGAAAGATTTTGCTTGACAAGGGGCGGGGAACGGGTTATGAGTATGTCTATCGCGTCCGGTTTCAGAATATTAGCAATCCGGTCGTGTATCGCAGAGCACGGACCACGAGCATAAACAAGAAGAAATCACGTGCCGCGCACAAGACTGGTGGAGTGCCTGGTGTCCGGCTTCACGGTCGCCGGGAGGAATTTTGGCTCTCCGCCCGACACGGAGACGTTCCCGGGGTTCATTGAACGGTTGGTATACTGGTTCTAGAAGCTCGGGATGGAAGAAGACGTCACGGATTTGCTACACCACCGCAGTGCCAGTTTCAGTGAAGAGCGCACTCTGGTTCCCAATCGGGGCCTGCGGTGTTCCCCTCTGACCGGTGCGAATGTGCCCATTCCAGCTCAGTGCCACCTTGACAGTGGAGCGCCTGAGAGCTAGTATGGTACCAGTACTACTAGAACCAGGACGGGCTGGCCCGGATCAATTCCGATGACCGGAAAGGAGAGCGATAGAACCAGCCATGGCGAAGACCAAACAGATTTCTGATGAGGAGGACGTTCCCGCCTTGCCGGAGTTGCTGAACCAGTTGAAGACGAAAGAGGGATTCGATAGGTTTCTGGAAGCGGCTGAACAGTTGGAGGAACGGGGAGTCGCTGAGCAGCCGCAGCGTGATGGCCGGATCATTGAAGAGGTCATGAACTTCCGCTACACGTTCTAGTTCAGGCGCCTACCTCCAAAGAATCGCGGCCGATGACTGAATTCAGTCATCGGCCTTTTTATTATGCCGATATCCTACGGGCCGTATTTCAAACTCCTCTATATGAAGGATGCGGAGGACACGCGCTACTTCCACAGCCTCTTCCCTCCCACCAACAGTGCTGCGGTCCCCCAGCTTTTTAAACTCTTCCTCCCGAATTGCAGCACTGTAGTCGTCGAAACGGAGTATATCGACACCGATTACCGCGCCTGTTACTCCCGTCTTTATTACCTCCGCCACGCTGATCTCCCCCGCCGCTGCACAAGGCTCCATTTCTTCAATGACGTGATATCTGCTGACGACCTTCTGGACCTCCCAGCCGACAAGCGCAAGAGTTACAGAGGATTCGTGGTTCTTCGCCCCCTTCCAGAATTCTGCCTAGGCCGCACGCTCCTATCCTACAAGCTCATCGAAGAGATTATTGCCAAGCCAAACCCCATGACGTCCTTCTACCTCACGTGCGCTGCACAGTACAGCGTCAATCTCGCGGGCAACTCTATCGCTTTCACGGGAGCACCGTGGATACAACAGGATACGATGGTATCCGCCTGTGCGTCCGCTGCCATTTGGGTCGTCTCTTCTCACCTGAGCACGAAGTTCGGTACCGAGTTCAAGTCCTATACTACGCCCGCTATTACAGACCTGGCGACAAAGACCAACATCGACGGCGGGCGAGCTATGCCATCCGCCGGCCTCACAACGCAACAAATCATGTTCGCGCTACGAGAAATGGGCTGCGGACCGGTTCTGTACTCATCGTTTGATCTATCCTCGTATCACGAAGCCCGCAAGCAGCTTTATTATTACGTTGAGTCGGGAATCCCCGTCATACTCGGCCTTGAACTCGCCCATGGTGAAGGCCACGCAATCACCGTTGTCGGCCATGCCCTCGATCTCAACTCGAAGCCACGGCCTCACGACATCGGTCCGATTGCGTGCTGTAGCAGCAGTGACTTCATTCCCGCATTCATCGCCCAAGACGACGTCGCTGGACCGTTCCGAGTTCTGGAGTTGTGTGATTGGGGCCTAGCTGATCTCCTAGGAGAAAGACGGCGGCGCTGTGTGTGTCCGGTCAAGATCGGCGGCCACCAAGATGCGTTTCTGAGAGCGTTAATAATTCCGCTCCCCCTGGATGTTACGCTGCGTGGGGACGAAGCCGAGCGCCGCACGATGAAAAGTGTCGCTCAGTGGTTCCGTACCAGCAAGACGCCAGACGATGTTATGGTGTTTCGAACCTTCTTGGAGCAATCAAACTCATTCAAGACTCGATTTCTAGATGGCTTGCCCCAGGAACTCAGCGTACAGCTTCGTAGACAGTTGATGCCTCGATGGGTATGGGTCACGGAAGTTGCAGGCCTAGCTGGCTACAAGCAACCCAGACGTCACGCGATAGGGCACTGGGTGCATGATTCCGCAGGAATCCCAAAGAGTAAGGCCACCAGCCTGGATGTCGTGTTATGGCACATGCCTGGTTTTTTCCGCGCGCTCCAGCCCAACGGGGATCCGTCTGTGGAGCTTGTGGACTATGATTCTTTTCCAAGATATCACCGGTACAGTCATGATGACTAGGTAACACGTGTATTAGATTGGTAAAGTGAAGATGGTGCGCATTTCTATTGTCGGCGGCATTGCCGAGCGCCGGCGGCGGAAGCAAGATGTGGTAAGGCATCGGAGCCAGAAAACGCGAACGAGAAACCGTCGGCGTAATCTAAATCGATCAGCAATCACAGCGCCGACGTGAGGAGGCAACTATGGCGTTCAGGATAGACCCCTTATCTACGGTTGCGGCGTTCGGAACACTCGCATCGGCCGCTTCGACGATTCTCGGATATGCAGTTCACAACTGGAAATCGAGGCCCGGGCATCGCGGTCCGCTTCATGATGATGCAAGTGCATCGGCAAGCGTAGTTCTGCGGGCCTCTGGGCTTGAGGATACGGAGACCGGCGTTGAGGATAGCCAAGTCGGCATGCGTGGCGTTGGGCTATTATCATCTCTGCAGGATCGGTTAGCACCTGAACCACATCCCGGGCGGCCTCGAACGCCTGCGTCAATTCTGCTGCTTGGGTTTTGCGGAGTTCTTTTTGCTGTCGGCGTTCCAACGCTCATATATTATTGGAAGGCGATAATAAGCAATACTGATAATCTGATATTCGGCATCTGGTTGTTCCTGACGATGGTCTTTGGGATGTTTGTCCAGGTGATGGTCGATAACCACGAGTCAGGACGCGCAATACTCGACATCCGGCTGTGGGACTTTCTCTTCCCGTTGTTCTTTTCACTTGTTGTTTACTACTCCATCTGGTCGGTTGCGGCAACGGCGCCGCGCGGCTTGTTTTCGTTTTATGCAGCGTTCCTCAATGGATACTTCTGGAGGCATGTCGTTGCGCAGGCGAGGCCGAGTTTGGCTGGCCATAGGACCGGAAATGATGACCAAGTTGCGCCCAATAATTGAGCC
Source organism: uncultured Acidobacteriia bacterium (assembly GCA_903882645.1). GTDB lineage: Bacteria > Acidobacteriota > Terriglobia > Bryobacterales > Bryobacteraceae > BOG-224. The sequence goes on from CAIRXZ010000074.1 coordinate 30,939, forward strand.
CCTTGCTACATCCCGATGCAGCACGCGCCACCGCTGCCGGTCCGCGGCTGGCGGCTTATGGCGGCGAAGGACGCCGCGTTCTTCGCGACCGTTATCTTGTTGACCCTTCCCCCGGCTCCGTTCAGGGGCCGCGCGGGGCACCCTCGTCCGGTTGTTGGATCGTTATTTCCCGCCAGCGTACTTCTTCCACATCGCCTCAATATCCGCGGTCTGCGCATCACCGAGGTGAATCACCACACGGTAGCGGAAGCGCAGGGTCTTGCCGGCCTCCAGGTTTATGTCGCCGCTCCGCGACTTGTCGTTCGTGAAGGCCGAAAGGCCGAAAGGATTGGCGCCGAACAACCCGTATGCTCGGACGTGCCAGCGAACCGGGTGGCTCGGGTTCAGCGGGTTATCGAGAATCGCGATTCCGAGTTTCTCACCGGCGATTTCGCCCGAATAGTCGCACCAGTTCGCTGGCTTGCCCCAGGTCTGCTTTTCCGTCTCAAGGCCGTCGGAATTGGTGATGTGGCCGCTTCCGTGGTCCTCTTGCAGCACGGGCCGGATGCGCAGCGCGAATCCGCTGTCCTTGGAATCCCCCAAGGTGGTCTTCACGATGGCCGTGAGCGTAATGTCGAAATCGATGGTGCGCAGTTTGGCGTCGTCATAGAACGTCATCGCGCGATCTTCCCTCAGCGCCGGCGCGCCCTTGAGATCGGTCCAGTCGAACGTCGCGGCGATGGATCCCGATTTCTTTCCGCTCTTGACGGCGCCGAGCTTCTTCAGAACGATCTTTCCGCGGTTCGGCGTGGTGTAGGAGGCTTCATTGTTCCAGAAGTCCAGCCCGTTCACTTTTTCAATGGCGAACCAAAGGCCGCGTTGATGCAAGTGGTCTTTTTGGTCCTTCGCCTCTTCGGCGACGTTCTCCATGGGCCACATGCGTGTCACGTACGTTCCCGAGGCGGCGCGCAACGGGTGAAGATACGGTTTGGCGACGTCCGTTCCGGCGACGCGAAACTCGGTGAAGGGCTTGCCGCCGATCTCGACGGCGATCTTCTCCGGCCCCGGCGTAATCCGAACCTGTCCGATAACCGGCGCGGCCAAAACGGCCAGAACAAGAGCGAGCTTGGCTTGAGCGTTCATCTCAGTTAGATCATGACCGAAACCACGGCCGGAATCAAACCGCAGTTGGGTTGCGATTCCAGCCCGAAGGGCGCCAGATAGTAGCCCATGGCGCAAGCCATGGGAACAGGGCGAGCACGGAAAGCCCCCGGAGGGGGCGAAAGAACCTCACGTGCCATTCACCCGCGCCGCCTCGGATTCCAGACGCCGCAGCGATTCCTCCGCGATGCGCTCCGCGCCGGGAGTGAAGTCGAAAACCTCGAGCGAAATCCAGCCGGAGTAGCCGCGGCGCCCGAGAACCTCGAAGACCGGCTTGAAATCGTAGTCTCCGGCCCCGCAGTAGCGGCCATCCAACTCGTTGACGTGTACGTGCCGGATGTGGTCGAAATGGCGTTCCACCAGCGCCGCGTGAGGCTCGGCTTCGTCGATGGCGTTGTGAACGTCGAACATGGTCTGAATGGCCGGGCTGCCGATTTCGCGCACGATGGCCGCCGCCTCGCCGAGCGTCCGCACCACGTCGCACTGATTCGCCGGCAGCGCCTCCACCAGCACCGTCACGCCGCGCTCCCGCGCGTGCGGTTCGACGCCGGCAAGTCCCTCGACGAAGTTCCGCGTGGCTTGCTCGCGCGTCAAGCCTCCGGTGGTGCAACGCTGCGCCGGAGAGCCGAACACCATGACGCCGTCCGGGCCAAGGTCCGCGCAGAGGTCGATCAAGTGCTGCACGTGCAGCCAGCTCCGCTCGCGGAGTTGGGCGTCCGGCCCGGTGACGTGCAAACCCTTCGGCGCGACCATCAGCCAATGCAGGCCCGCGAAGCCCAGCCCTTCCGACTCCATGATGCCGCGATATGTTCCGCGCTGCGCCGCGGTCACCAGCGCCGGAGCTTCGGCCAGCGTATAGGGCGCGATCTCAATGCCCGTGTACCCGGCCTTGCGAATGGCCTTGCACGCATCGGCGAACGGCCGCCCTTCAAACGCCTCGTTGCACATGGAATAGCGAAACGCGCGGCTCACGATCACCAGTTTACAGTGGGGCGCGCCTCCCGGCCTGTTGGGGAGGGCCTGCGGCCCGCGGTATTTCATGAGAAACACCGGTGTCGCCCCCCGTTCGCCCCCGTGGAGTGGGCCTCCAGGCCTGCCATGCCGGCTTTCTTGCCGGCGTCTGTCAGCCAGCCGAATGCCGCCAGGAATGGCGCCATGGCAAGCCGGAGGCTCCACGAACGGGCGCCGATGCCTACGCTGGTTTCCCGGCCCTGCCCCTGGCGCGCGAAAAACGCCGCCTGGAGTCTGTGCATTCCCGATCCGCGTCTGCGCTGCAACGTCAAGCCTCGTCGCGCCGCGCCATCCCTGTGCCTGCGCGATCCAAGCCCCGCCAGGGGCGCGAGAGAGTAGCCCAGGGCGTAAGCCCTGCGGAGCCGGTCCGAAAATGCGCCAGCCCCACAGGGGCGTAAGATGGTTCTCTAGCCCCTGCGGGGATCCTTGCCGTACGCGTCCTCCCACGGCTCACGCCGAATGGGCGTTAACCTCGGCAAAGACCAGTACGAAGCGATCACCGGGCACAAGCCGACTTGCAGAGCAATCCGGTAGACTTCCCCGAACGCCGTGTCTGGACCGCGAGCCGGCGCCAGTACGGAACGGCGACAAACCGTCAACTTGAACGGTGAACACTGCGCCGTTTTGCAGGAGTCATCCGCGCCTCGTGCCGATGAACACGCAATCTGGGATACTTTGCGATCCCGGAAGCCCGGTTCTCTACGGGCGATGCCAAGCCAGTTCGAGACCTCATGCGCGATCTAGGAAGGGTGAATCGCGGCGAACCTTGAGCGAACCGTTTTCTCCATTCGAATCGAGACCTTGTATAATCCACAAATGCAAGGAATACCCTGGAGCACAATTGCGCTCGGCTCGCTGTTGCTCATCTCGGCCGGCTCAATAGGAGGACAAAAAGTGCAATCTCCGCAACCTGAAAAGTCGAACCCGCCTGTCAAAATGGAGGAGCGCGGGCGCATCCTTGGAATCGGCGGTGTCTTCTTCAAATCCGCTAATCGTGATCAGATGCGCGAATGGTATTCGAAGCATCTTGGACTCGCTGACAAAGGCGGAGGCGTGATGCTTCCGTGGCGCGAACACGACGACCCGCAAAAGGAACACGTTACAGTTTGGACTGTTTTTCCCACCTCCACTAACTATTTCGATCCTAGCCCCGCACCGTTCATGGTCAACTACATCGTGGACGATCTGGATGCTTTGCTCGACCGCTTAAAAGAAGAGGGAGTAAAGATTGACGCCAAACGAATGAATGAATCCTACGGTCGCTTTGCCTGGATCTATGACCTGGATGGGAATAAGATTGAGCTCTGGCAGCCGCCGTCCGCAAAGCCCTAAGGGCCTTCCACTGCACTTACTCAATCGGTTTTCTGTAGCTACGGTCCCGTAGTCGTAGAATGGCCGGAAGTGCTTTGCGCCTGGTCGTCTCAATATCCGCATCGGCCCGATTCCGCCCGATCGGTCGCATAGCATAGAGCTATCGGCTGTCAAAAGGCCGTATAACGCCGGAGCCGTTGAAGTGAACCCACCCGGTCCGGACGTCCCCTTCTGGGAGATTGACTCCTCCAAAATCGGACGGCCTCATCCGCCGGGACCGCCGCATCGCCGGCGGCTCGACGCGATCAGCTCCGCCGGGAGTTGGCGCGCGCGGCAATCTCCGCTAGGGACCGCAATACGGCGTTGACCGCCGCCGCATTTGGAAACAGGTTCGCAACGTCGGGGTCAACTTCCCCGAACGTCCGTTCGGGGCCGGTTTCCGACCGGCCTGCAACCGCCCGGACCGGACCATCAGGTGGCGTCTTGCCGATTACTCACCGACTCAAACGGCGGCGCGCTTGGGGAGCGGAGAGTCCGAATATCCCTCATCGGCGGCTGGCCGAAGAAACGGCTGTATTCGCGGTTGAATTGGCTGGCGCTTTCGTATCCGACCTCGAAGGCCGCGCTTGCGGCGTCCACACCTTCCATGAGCATGCGGCCCCGCGCGGCCTGCAACCGGAGCTGTTTCTGATACTGAAGAGGACTTATGGCGGTCAGCACCCGGAAATGATGGTGCAGCGTGGACACGCCCATGCCGGCGATTCCCGCGAGGTCTTCCACCTTTAGCGGCTTCGCGTAGTTCGCCCTGATCCAGGCGATCGCTTTTGCCGTCCGCTGGCTCTGCTCTCCTAGCGTTGCAATCGCCCGAAGGCGCGCTCCCTCCGCGCCGCGAAGGATTCGGTAGATGATCTCGCGTTGAATCGGGCCGCTGAGAAAGGGAATGTCCCGCGGCGTCTCCAGCAGATCCACGAGCCGGCGGCATGCGCTGAGAAACTCCACCGTGGTCTCACCGGTCGCCATGCCGGGACTGTCGGAGGGCGCCTCAGCCACCCGAATCTCCCCCCGGCTCAGAAGCTCTCGGACCACGGGCATTTCGAGTTTCAGCGACAAGGCCAGGCAGGGCGTTTTCTCGCTCGCCTCGACCACCCGGCTGACCACCGGTAAATCGACCGCTGTGAGCAGGTACCGCGACGCATCGTAGATGAAAGTGGTTCGGCCTAGGTCTACCCGCTTTCGCCCTTGGGCGATCACGGTCACGCTCGGCTCGTAAGTCATGGAACACGGCGCCGTCGGGGCGGTCCGCCGGACCAGCGTCAGGCCGGGAATGTCCGTTACCCGTTTCTCCGCGGACCCCATGAACAAGGCAATCTTGCGAGCCAACTCCGTCCGCAATTCGTGCGCGGGATCTCGTAACAGGGACGCCCCTCCACTGCGGTTCTTCATGGTGAACAATCTCGCTCTCCTCTATCCCAGGATAACTGCTGGCTCTGCGCGCGGATCAACAGTGCCAGAGAAATAGGCAATAAATCGGAAGGATCGGGATACCGCTTCAATGGCGCTCGACCCTAACCTGGAAATGAGGGAAACAGTTCCCAGGGAGAAATAATGCAGAAGCGCAAACTTGGAAACGGCGGCCTCGAAGTCTCGGCTCTCGGGCTAGGCTGCATGGGAATGAGCTTTTCTTACGGTCCGCCCAAGGACAAGCGGGAGATGACCTCTCTTCTCCGGGCAGCCGTGGAACGCGGCATCACGTTCTTCGACACCGCCGAGGTCTACGGCCCGTTCTTGAACGAAGAGCTTCTGGGCGAAGCTCTCGCTCCCTTCCGCGACCGCGTGGTGATCGCCACCAAATTCGGGTTCGATCTCAGTCCCGATTCCGATCCCCGCGGGATGAGGGGCGCCCCGGCGGGCCTGAACAGCAGGCCGGACCACATCCGGCAAGCCGCCGAAGGCTCGCTCAAGCGGCTCAAGGTGGATGTCATCGACTTGCTCTATCAGCATCGGGTCGACCCGAACGTGCCTATCGAAGACGTAGCTGGAGCGGTGAAGGATCTGATTCGGGAAGGCAAGGTCAAGCACTTCGGCCTTTCCGAAGCGGGAGTGCAAACCATCCGTCGCGCGCACGCGGTCCAGCCGCTCACTGCCCTTCAGAGCGAATACTCGCTGTGGACCAGGACTCCGGAGAAGGAAGTCATACCGGCCCTTGAGGAACTCGGAATCGGCTTTGTTCCCTACAGCCCCCTGGGCAAGGGATTCCTCACGGGCGCGATCGGCGAAAACGCGACGTTCGATAGTTCCGATTTCCGCAGCACCCTGCCTCGCTTCACGCCGGAGGCTCTCAAGGCGAATCAGGCCCTAATCGATCTGCTCGCCGGCATCGGGGAACGGAAGAAGGCGGCGCCGGCTCAGATCGCGCTCGCCTGGCTGCTGGCCCGGAAGCCGTGGATCGTACCGATCCCAGGCACCACAAAGCTGCATCGCTTGGACGAAAACATTGGGGCGGTCTCAATCGAACTCACGCCCGACGATCTGCGCGACATCGAGAACGCCGCGTCAAAGATCACTGTGCAAGGCGCCCGGTACCCCGAAAAGCTGGAGCGGATGACCGGCCGCTGAGCGGCCGCCAGGGGATCGAGCAACACGCTCGCAGCCTCGCCGAATAGGACGCCATGTTTCCGAAGGTTCGCGGCGGCCTTTTGAGCATTCCATCCGAAGGGCGCCCGGACGTTTCACCTCCCTCCAGTATGGCCGCCGAGCCGTCGGGGCTAACGGAAGGTCGCCCAGATTCGAGCCAACGTGCCCGGCGCGCCGCTCACTCATACCGCAGCGCCACCATCGGGTCCACTGAGGCCGCCCGCAACGCCGGAATCAGGCTCGCCCCGAGCGCCACCAGCGCAATCCCGATCAGGGAAAAGGCATAGGTGAACGGGTCGCCCGGCGTGATTCCGAACAGGGTCGAGCGTACCGCTTTGGTGGCTAAAGTGGCCAGCGGCAGCCCGATCGCCATGCCCGCCAGGGTCACCGCCAGGCTGCCCCGCATCACCATCCAGAGCACTTCGGCGCGCTGCGCGCCCAACGCCATGCGCACCCCCAGTTCGGACGTTCGCCGGCTCACCGTGTAGGCCAGCGTGCCGTAAAGCCCCGTGGCCACCAGCAACGCCGCCAGCAAGCCGAAGAACATCGAGAGGCGGAAGAACAGCCGTTCCTCGGAGAACGTCTGCTCGAACTGCGCCTGCTGCGTTCGGGGTTGTAGCAGCGCCAATCTCGGCGCATACTCGTTCACCGCGCGGCGCACCGCCGGCATCCAGGCGGCCGGATCGCCCGCCGTGCGCACCTCGAAATGTAGGGTGGCGTTGCCGCGCCCCTGCGCGCACGGGAAGTAGGCGGTCGGCCTGGCTTCTTCGCGCACGTCCGTGTACTTGCTGTCCGCCGCCACGCCAACGATGGTGTACTGACCGCCGGGCCGGTTGTTCAAGCCCACCTGGTGGCCCAGGGGCGGGCGTCCCGCGAGGTACTTGTTGGCGAACGTCTGGTTGACGATCGCCGCCCGGGGCGCGTCTTCCGAATCCGCGTCGGTGAAATCCCGCCCCAATACGACCGGCGTCCCGAGCACGTGAAAGTAATCGGGCCCGACTCTGTTCCAGCGCATCGGCGCGTACGCGTCGCCGCCAAGCGGGGAATGGCCATCCACCAGGGCGTCGGTGTTATTGCTCCAGCCCGACCCGATGCGGTTGCTCATCAGGGTAACCCCTTCCACCCCCGTCACGGAGCGCAGGCGGATCAGCAGGCCCTGGCAGAAGCGATTAGCCTCGCCATCCGATGACGCAAGGCGTAACGAAGGTCCTGTAGCATTCCGGGTTCTCCAGGGGTTGGACGTCGATTTCGGCGATTCGGAGCGCCTTAGCAGTTATACGTTGCAGCCCGCCAAACGTTTCGCGGCTTGCCCTACGCCACGCTCATCTTGATCAATTGCTCCGCGTTCTTGATCGCTTCCGGCGTGAGCTTTTGGCCGGAGAGCATCCGGCCGACCTCGCGCGTCCGGGCGGCGCCGTCCAACTCTTCAATCGTCGCCATGGTCCGGCCCTGCGATTCCCGCTTCTCGACGCGGTAATGATGGTCGGCGAACGACGCGATCTGCGGAAGGTGCGTGACGCAAAGCACCTGGTTCGCGGCGGCCAGCTTCTTCAATCGTCGTCCCACTCCCTCGGCCGCGCCGCCGCCCACGCCCGCATCCACTTCGTCGAAAACCAGCGTGCGCACCACCGCCGTCCTAGGCCCCGCCAGGCAGGTCTTCAGCGCCAGCGCGATGCGCGAGATCTCGCCGCCCGAGGCCACCTTCTCGAGCGGCCGCGGCTCCTCGCCGGCGTTGGGGGAAACCAGGAACTCGGCCGCGTCCGCCCCGTGCTCGGACCATGCCGCCGCCGTTATCTCCACCCGGAAGACCGTGCGCTCCATGGCAAGCTGGGCGAGTTCGGCCTCGACTTTCTTTTCGAGCCTCCGGGCCGCCGCGCGGCGGCATTCCGTCAATTCGGCGGCGAGTTGCTCGAACTCCGCCGCCAGGCGCTTCCGCTCCTTGCGGAGGCGCTCCATGCGCTCGCCCGCGTTCTCGACCGATTCGATCTGCCGCCGCACTTCCTCGAGGAAGCCGAGGATCTCCGGAATCGACCGTCCGTACTTGCGTTTCAGACGGTCGATGGCGGCCAGCCGCGTTTCGATCTCTTCCAACCGGCCGGGGTTGGCCTCCAGCCGGCCGAGGTAATCGCGCAAGCCATAGGCGGCCTCCTGCAAGCTCAGGCCGGCGGCCTTGATGTGCTCCCGCGGCCCTTCCAGGGTCGAATCGATGCGGCACAACTCGTCCAGGCGCTTCGCCGCCGCGCCGGTGAGCGAGACGGCCGAGTCCGGGGCGTCGTAGACCGCGGCGTAGGCGGCCGTGGCGGCTTCCTGCAAGCGCTGCACGTTTTGCAGCACGCGGCGCTCGTTTTCGAGCGCGGCATCCTCCTCCGATTCCGGCGCGGCGCTTTCGATTTCGTTGCGCTGGAACGACCACAAATCCAGCAGCCGCAGTTTCTCCCGCTCGGAGCGCTCGAGCGTTTCCAACTCTTCCCCGGCGGCGCGCCAGTCCCGGTAGATCGCCGCCACGCGCCCGGCCAGGTCGCGCGCGCCGGCGAAAGCGTCCAGCATCTCGCGCTGCGCTTCCGGCAAAAACAGGATCTGCTGGTCGTGTTGCCCGTGGATGTCCGCTAGGTGCGGCGCCAAGTCCTTCAGCAGCGATGCCGCCACCGGGCGGCTGCCGACGAACGCGCGCGACTTGCCGCCCGCCAGGATCTCGCGTTCAATCAGCAGCTCGCCATCCTCGATTTCGAGCCCCGCCGGTTCGAGCAGCCGCCGGATTCCCGCGTGATCCCTCACGTCGAAGATCCCGGCAATGCGCGCCCGCGCTTCCCCGGTGCGCACCATATCGGCCGAAGCCCGCCCGCCCAGCAGCAGCCCCAGCGCGTCCACCACGATGGATTTTCCGCTGCCGGTTTCCCCAGTCAGGAGGTTAAGCCCCGCATGAAAATGGACCCGCAACCGCTCGATGACGGCGTAATTCTCCACCACCAGTTCCGTCAGCATGTGAGCCGATTATAACCGCTCTCCGGCGGCGACGCCGGCATCGGGCACGCGGCCTCCGTAGGGGCCGGGCACGCCCGGCCCTCTTCTCACGAACTCTTCTTCTCCCTCACCACGATGGTCTCGGCAATCCTGTCGTGAACGGTCCGGCGGTTGGGGTGAATGAAGTACTGCAAGAATCCGAGACCGAGTTCGGCGCCGTCGAGTTCCGCCATGCGGTCCGTCTCGTGGGCGCGGTAAACGCGCGGCTTTCCGGTGATGAGGGTCGCCATATCGGTCAGGTTCAGTGTAACGTGGGGCAGACCATCGTTTTTCGTGGTCTGCCAAAGGCGCCGCAAGAGGCAGACGTTTGTTGTGGCCTGCCAACGCTTGAATGGCCTTGGGGATCTCAGCCGCGAAGCGCAACCCCCCTCCACGCGCTACAATCGACACTCGATTCGCCATGCCGCGGCCATCCGCCCAGATTTCGCCCGCCCATCCGCTGATCCGCGAATACCAGCGCTCGCTCGCGGACCTTCGCTCGCAAGGCGTCGAGAACGAGCTTGGCCTTCGCCGGCCCTTCGAGAACCTGCTCGCGGATTCCGCGCGGCTCCACGGATGGCGCTTCGTGGCCGAGTTCGGCGCCAAGGCCGGCGGCCATCGCATCCGGCCCGACGGCACGGTCTTCGACGCCAACAGCCTGCCGCGCGGCTTCTGGGAATCCAAGGACTCGCACGACGACCTGGACCGCGAGATCGACCGCAAGATCCGCCGCGGCTACCCCGTCAACAATACGATTTTCGAGGACACCCGCCGCGCCGTGCTCTACCAGAACCGCGCGCAGGCGTGGGAAGCCCCTTCTCAGTCACACAAAAGTACGTCGCCAGCAGGCAATTCCGTTCACTAAGCACGCATCCAACCACTTGGCGAACCTGGAATCGAGTTCCTGCACTTGGTCCTCGAAGCTAATCCGAAATATGTCGTCCGCGAGAGCAATAGGTTCCTTCGACTCCATCTGAAAATAGGGTGCGACAGCTAAGAGGCCGCGATATGTCGCCCCTAAGCCATGGAACGAAACCACGACTACGGCCTTACCCGACGGCCCCGTAAGGCTCAGTTGAACAGAGTTATGATACTGGGCGAAATCCGGAGCGTACTTGAGCCGCTGTGAAAGCGCTTTAATCTGCTCGACAGGTGGCCCACCAAGGACCCCAACCCGGAACTGGTAGCTAGGATCAACTTTCGAAAGCTCGCGGGTCAGCCTGCCAGTCACGTTGGCAAACGCTTGCTGAGTGCGCCCGGCAAGCTTCTCCGCATGCTCTTTGGCGGTCAGCCAGCTCGCGGGGATGATTCGGTTCAATGCGACGAGCAGATCACGAGTGGCGTCGATCGCCTCGTCCACGCTCGCCGCAGGCTTGACATCAACCGCAAGTCCGATCGCCTTCGTGATGAGTCTCTTCTGAAGGGTTGAGAAGAGCTCGACCAACGGTCGTAGATCACCGGCATCGGCAGCTTCCAGTCCGCTAATATACTTCTCTCGATCATCCCAGGTGACTACGAGCGGGAAAAAGCCGGCCTTGATGAAAACCAGGCTCCCAATCGCCCTCGCAACGCGCCCGTTTCCGTCCTGAAAAGGGTGGATCTGCGTGAAGGCGTGGTGCAGCCAGGTTGCCTCGACCTCGGGGCGCACCCTTTGCCCATGCTCTTCGTGAAACGCGATCAACCGATCCATTTCCGAACTCACGTGTTCCGGGGGGCAGTATTCGTGCACGCTGCCGTCCTCGCGCGAGGGATTATTTGGAAGAATCTTGTAGTCTCCCTTCCGCAGTTCCGTCTCGTAGGCCCTTCCAGACGGATCATAGACGGTCACCTTATCCTGGTGCCTCATTAGTGCAGCGTGAAGTTCCTTGATGTAGCTGGTGCTAAGGGTTCGTTCGCCCTTGACGAACGCGAAGAGACCTTCAAGCACATCGGCGTGCGCCTGGATAATACGGGCGACGAGCTCGGGATCGCGAGTTCTGGCGTCGCGAGGTATGTGACGGGCCTCTATGCCCCGCTCAATCAGAGTTCGGGTGATGCCCCTGTCGAGGGTATAGACGCCCTCTATGATGCCGGTCTCCACCGCCCACTCGCGCCGCAGCTCCAAGTTGAACTGCGAAATGGACTGCGCTTGAACCAGTGTCGCTTGCTGCTTCGTCCATCCTTGCCACAATGCTTCGAGTTCGCGATCGCGAAACTCCCTCACGTCGTCAGGAAGGTCCGCGATCTCGTGCCACTTGTAGGACTTTCGGGCGCCGATGGAGTTCTCTTCCATTGAATGAAATTCAATTGGCATGCCTCCATATTAGCCGCATCTTCCACTACATCTACGCCGTCCTGCACCATCCGGCCTACCGGGACAAGTTCGCCGACAACCTCAAACGCGAGCTGCCGCGCATCCCCTTCGCCCCCGATTTCGCCAGTTTCGCCGCCGCCGGACGCGAGCTGGCCCGCCTGCACGCCGAGTACGAAACCCTCGAACCGTGGCCGCTCGAATGGGTCGTGAACCAGGCCATGCCGCTGAGCTACCGCGTCGAGGACAAGATGCGGCTCAATAAAGATAAAGCCGCGCTCGCCGTAAACCGGTCGCTCACGCTGGCCGGCATTCCGCCCGAGACCTTCGAGTACCGCCTCGGCAACCGATCCGCGCTCGAATGGGTCGTGGATCAGTACCGCGTCACCGAAGACGAACGTAGCGGCATCAAGTCCGACCCCAACCGCGAGGACGACCCTCAATACATCGTCCGCCTCGTGGGCCAGGTGGTCCGCGTAAGCATCGGGACCGCGCGCATCGTCTCAGGAGGTGTGTGCGCGGCGTGGCTGGAGTCTGCTGGCGGCCATACAGTATGTCGTTAGGGAGCAGGGCGATGCCATGTCCGTGTTCGAGTCTCACGAACCGTAAGCTAGCGGTCTGCGGCAAGCAGATCAACGAATATCCGGCGCCTGTGGAGTGGGCGTCCCGCCTGCAATGCCGGCGTCCGTGCCGGCATCTCCGTGAAGAACGTCGGCAAGGACGCCGACGTGGCAAGCTGAAAGCTCACTCCACGGTTGCGCCCGAGGGAGCGGTCGCGACTGGATAATGCGCGTTATTAGCGCCGCAGACCGCTAGCGCCGGCAACCGCTTATTCCCACCGGCCGTTGCCGAAACTTCCGGAAAGCGAGCGCGCCGCCGAGATCGGCCAGACCGATCTCCTGCAGCCCGATCGTCTCCCAGTTCGCGAAGCAGACGCCCGTGGTGGGCAATCTGGTGGGCAGCGAGGGCGGCGAATTCGTCTTCGAGCCGCAACCGGAGCCGCTCAGCCCGACTACCCAGCAGTTCGACGGCCGGGCGCTGAAAATGCGCGAAGAGCTCGGCGGTCTTCAAAAGGAGATCGCCGCGAAGCAGGATGTGTTGCCGCGGATCCAGCAGAGCATTCAAGCGGAGACCGTCAAAACCCTGAATTGAGTTTCGTGGATCTTTTCCCGGAAGGGTCCGTATATCCTTAAGATATGAAATCGAGCCGGTGGGTTGTTTTGGCCGCCTTGGCCGCCGCGCCGCTGTTCGCGCAGACTGCGCCGCCGCGGGTGGAATTCGAAGTGTCTTCGGTCAAGCCCTCGGAGCAGCAGCAGGGTTACCAGGTCAACGTCGGGGTGCATATCGACGGCGCGCAGGTCCACATCTCCTCCTTCCCGTTGAAAGATTACATCCGGATCGCGTACCAGGTGAAGGTCTACCAAGTGGTAGGGCCGGATTGGCTGGCGTCGGCAAGGTACGATATCGACGCGAAATTGCCGGCCGGCGCCACGCGCGCGCAGGTTCCGCAGATGTTGCAGGCGTTGCTCGCGGACAGGTTTCAACTGAAGATTCACCGCGAGTCGCGGGACTTTCCGGTCTATGCGCTGGCGGTTGCAAGCGGCGGGTTGAAGATGAAGGAGTTGCCGCCGGATCCCGATGCCGTGGCCGTTGCCGGCGGTGGCGCCACGGAAGCGACCGCCGCCGGCGGGCCCGGTGGCGTAACCATCAACTACCCGGGGGGATCGTCCTTCGCGTTTGGGAACAACCGGTTCGAAGGCAAGAAACTGACCATGGCGTACTTCGCGGATTCGATGGGACACTTCCTCGACCGCCCCGTGGTGGACATGACCGGGCTTTCAGGGCAATACGACTTCCTGGTTCCATTGTCTCCGGAGGACTATCGGGCCATAGCGATCCGGTCGGCGATCCTGGCCGGCATAACCCTGCCGCCGGAAGCCATGCGGGCGTTGGAAGGGACGACCGACGATTCGCTCTTCACCGCCGTGGCGGCGCTGGGCCTCAAGCTGGACCCGCGCAAAGCCCCGCTCGAAGCCCTGGTGGTCGACGACGCCCGCAAGACGCCCACGGAGAACTAGGGCGGCGGGCGCCGGCGGTATACTTCGGATGGGGAAGTAGGCGTGGCGAACGTGAGTGTCGGCGACACAATCCGCGAACAGCGCGAGGCGATCATCCGCATCGCCGCCAGGCACGGCGCCACGCGCGTGCGGTTAATCGGATCTGTCGCGCGGGGTCAAGCCCGCCCGGACAGCGACGTCGACCTGCTCGTGACTTGGAGCGATGGCGCCAGTCTCCTCGACCATGCGGCGCTCATGCTGGAACTCGAAAGCCTGTTGGGCCGGAAAGTGGACATCGCCAGTGACGGCTGGGTGAAGCCCTCAATCCGGGAATCGGTCTACCGGGATGCAGTCGCCCTATGAGGAGCGACGCGGATCGTGTCGGCGATATCCTCGAGGCTATCGCGAAAGCCAGGGAACGGACCACCAATAGCGTCGATGCCTTTCGGGGCGACGAGATGCTCCAGGTCTGGGTGATCCACCATCTGCAAGTTATCGGAGAGGCCACCGGGTGCACGACAAAAAAGTGGGTAATCAGGCGGCTCGGGAACGGGTTTCCCAGTAGTCTTCGAACCTGTGGCTAAGGCGGCAGCAGCGC
>CAIRXZ010000075.1 GCA_903882645.1 uncultured Acidobacteriia bacterium
AGCGAATGCGAATTTGCCTCAGTTTGAGCAGAGCGCACTCCAGATGCGCAGGCAAGGGCTGTCAGCACCAATCAGAATGCTGGTTGCGGAATCGCTGGATTGACGGCGTGTGCGACAGAAAAGGGGAAGACGGGAGTCTCCGGCCTTACCGCTTTCCGCGGGCCAGGTAGCCCGTCCAGAGCCGCTCTTGGCCCGGCGCGTCGAACTGCCCGGCCCAGTGCTTCCGGAACTCCCGCGCCTTGGTTTCGGCCCGCCGTTCCACGAACGCTCGCGCGCTCAGGCCTTTCGGCAGCAGCTTCGCGGCCGCAACGCTGTCGTTCACCTCTCCCAACATTCGCTGAACCAGCCGCAAGGCTGCCAGCCTCTTCTCCAGTCCCGCGCTGTAGCACGGGCGGAATAACTCCAGCGTATAGCGCAGCCGCTTGGCGCCAAGGCGCACGCGATGCAGTTCCGGCGGCGCCGGGTCGTCCGCCAGCGCCTTGCGGGCCAGCGTGAAGAACTCCGCCGCCAGGCGCGGCAGCTCGCGTCGCGCGTTGGCCGCCGCGCCGGCCCGCTCGTCCCACGCCGCGCGTTTCGCTTTGCTCATGCTACAGCTCCAGCCAGGTCCGCCATTTTCGAGAAAAGCCGCTTCGCTTCCAGCGCCGCGCTTCGAGCGACAACTCCCGCGCCGCCTGTTTGCGCTCGGTTTCCAACCGGATCGCAACCGCGCCACGCCGCGCCGCGCCGGCTTCGGCCATGAGCGCCAGCGCGACATCCCGGTCGCGCACGCGTCCCGCCGCGCGCATCAGTTTCCTGAGGTCCCTGCGAATCTTCTTCCACGAATCGCCGGGGTAGAACTCCGAAAAGACCCGCAGGCAGCGGCTGAGCCGCCGGATGGCCACGCGCAGGTCGTGAATCGCCCCGGCGTCCTTGCCGGCCCGCGCCGCGCGGTTGATTTGAAATGCCAGCCGCCGCAACAGAATCGCGGTCTGCCCGCGCGCGTACTCCCGCATCTCAATCCACCTTCTGAACCACGCGGATCGCCCGGTTGTAAACCTGGCGGAACGCTTCGCCCGCGCGCTCCGCCCCCCATTGCTCGAGGTCGATATCGCCGCGCGCCCGCACCTCCACCGTCACTTCGCCTTCGCGCAGCCGGCATTCCACGCCGCGGACGCGCTGCTCGTGGCTGCGGTCCAGGTTATCGGCGAGCCGCAGAAGCGGAATCGTCATCAGCAGCATGCGCCGCTCCTCCGGCGCCAGCGACTGGTAGGCCCCGTGCACCGGGCTGGGCAGCGACTTCCGGTGATAGCGGCACAGACTGGCGATCAGCATCCTCTCCCGCTCGGTGAACCCGGCCAGGTCCGAATTCGCGACCACGTAATAGGAATGCTTGTGATGGCCCGTGCTGCTGACGAAGTGCCCCACGTCCAGCAGATACGCCGCGGCTTCCAGCAGCCTGCCGGAGGAGGGAGGAAGCTGGTGCAGAGGCCCGAGCGACGTGAACAGCGCGCTGGCGATCCCCGCCACCTGGCGCGCGTGCTCCAGCGCCACTCCGTACCGGCGGCCCATGCGCTCCACTTCCTGCCGCTGTTCGCGATTCAGGCGCGAAAGCTCGGCCCCCACGTTGCGCGCCGCCAGGTCCGCGATGATGCCGTCGCGCACGCCCGCCCGCGAGTAGTACGCCGCCGCGAGGCCGAACTCGCGCAGGAATTCGAGCAAAACCGCCACCCCGGGAACGATGATCTCCGCACGCCGCGGTCCGATGCCGGTCACCTTGCGCCGTCCCGCCAGGTTCAATTGCGCGAGCTTGCCATAAAGTCTGCGCACCTCCGCGGCCGGCACGCGCAGCCGGTCGATTTCCTCCCGCCGCGAGCGCGCCACGCGCGCCACCGCGCTCGCCACCGCCGAGGCCGTGGCCGATGTGGCGATCGCCCGGTCCCACTTCCGGCCGCTCATGCGTTGCGCCGCCGGCGCCAGTTTCTCGCGGATGTACTCGTGCATCTGGTTCAGCTCGCGCGCGCCCGGGGGATCGTTCCTGAGAAAAATCTCGCGCAGCCGAACCGCGCCCAGCGGCCGCGAGAACGCCTCCGTCAGACGCCCGTCCTCGGAAGCGACGATCTCGGCGCTGCCGCCGCCGATATCCACGATCAGCACGCGCTTGCCCGCCTGCGGCCAGCCGCTTTGCACGCCCAGGTGGATCAGCCGCGCTTCCTCGCGCCCGGAGATGATCTCCACCGGGGACCCCGAGGCCGCGCCGGCGCGCTCCACGAATTCGCCCTGGTTCTTCGCGTCGCGGATCGCGCTGGTCGCCACCGCCCGCGCTCCCACCACGTCCAGCTTGCGGTACGTCGCCGCCATGCGCGCCAGCACCGCGCAGCTCGCCTGCATGGCTTCTTCGCTCACCGCCCCTTCGCGGAAAACGCCCTCTCCCAGCCGCGTGACTTCGCGGTCCGAAGCCAGCACCCGCGTGGCCTGCCCCGCCGCGACCTCCGCCGCCTCCATGCGGATCGAGTTGCTGCCGATATCGATGGCCGCGTAGCGAGGCACTACTCCTATGTTAAGGCAAAGGCCCCCATTCCGAGCCGCGAACGTCAGTGAGCGGTTTCCCGTGGTTCAACAAGCTCCTGCATCCCGCGCAAACCCGCGGATAGACTTCGGTTAGGCGCCCGCCCCACTGTCCGCGGAGTAAGATAAATCTAGCGTCGCCTTCTTATGTCTCTGTTCATGCCCAACCGGTACCGCGGCAAGTTGATTGTGGTGGAGGGCATCGACGGTTCCGGCAAATCGACTCAGATCTCCCTTCTCAGCCATTGGCTCCGGTCGCAGGGTTACGCCGTGGCCTTCAGCGAATGGAACTCCTCGCCGCTGGTCCGGCGGACCACCCGGCGCGGCAAGAAAAAGGAGATGTTCACCCCCACCACCTTCAGCCTGATCCACGCCACGGATTTCGCCGACCGCATGGAGAGCTACATCCTGCCGTTGGTCAAGTCCGGCGCCATCGTCTGCGCGGATCGCTACGCCTACACCGCCTTCGCCCGCGACGTGGCCCGCGGCGTCAGCCGCCGATGGGTTCGCAACCTCTACCGTTTCGCCATCCATCCCAACCTCGCCTTCTACTTCCGCGTGCCCCTGGACGTCGCGCTGGGCCGCATCCTGGGCGGGCGCGACGCGTTGAAGTACTACGAAGCGGGTATGGACCTGGGACTAGCGCGCGACGTCGAAGAGAGCTTCCGCATCTTCCAGGGCCGTATCCTGGACGAGTACGAGGCCATGGCCAAAGAGGTCGGCTTCCACATCATCGACGCCTCCCTGCCCATCGAGGAACAGCAGCGCCAGATGCGTGAGATCGTGACCGCCGCATTGGCCGGCAGTCTAAGGAGCGGCGTCCTGCGCACGCCGCCCGAAGGAGAAATCGGTGCTCAAACGGCAACCGCTCCAGTTCTATAACGAAGCTCTCCCGGGAGTCGATACCGCCGAGCTCCAGGGCAAGCTGGTCGTCATCGAAGGTCCCGACGCGGTGGGCCGCACCACCCAGGTGGCCCTCCTGCGCCAGTGGCTCGAGCGCGAAGGTCACGCCGTGCTCGATACCGGCATGGCCCGTTCCGCGCTCGCCGGCAAGGGCATCAACATGGCCAAGCAAGGCAATACCCTCGGCCCCATCACCATGACCTTGTTCTACACCACCGACTTCGCCGACCGCCTCGAAAACGAAATCGTCCCCGCCCTGCGCGCCGGATTCGTGGTACTCATCGACCGCTACATTTACTCCATCATGGCCCGCGCCATCGCCCGCGGCGAGGACCGACGCTGGATCGAGCAGGTGGCCGGCTTCGCGCTGGTCCCGCACGCCACCTTCTACCTGCGCGCCGGCGTCGAGACCCTGGTTTCGCGCGTCGTGCTCGGCCGCGGCGCGTTCGACTACTGGGAAAGCGGCATGGACCTGCGCTTCGGGCCCGACAAGTACGATAGCTTCGTCCGTTACCAGGCGCGACTGATCAAAGCCCTCGATTCCATGGTGAAGCCTTACGAATTCACCGTGATCGACGCCAACCAGTCCGTGCCGCGCATCTTCTCCGAGCTGCGCCGGCGCATTGCGCGGCTCTCGCTTCCGCGCGCCGCCCGCCGCCCGCGCCTGCGCCGCCCGGCGGCGAAGGCGGCGAGCTGATGGAAATCTATCTTCTCCGTCACGCGATCGCCGAAAACGCCGGGCCCGGGCAGCCCGACGCCGATCGCGCGCTCACCGCGGAGGGGCGCGACAAGCTGCGCCGCGTGTTGAGATGCGCGCGCGCGGCCGGCGTCAAGCCGTCCGCCGTCCTGTCGAGCCCCTACCGCCGCGCCCTGGAGACCGCCGCGGCCGCCAAGGAGGTCTTGGGCTGCGAAGGCGAGATCGAACGCATCCAAGCCCTGGTTCCGGACGCTTCGCCATACGACCTTTGGGAAGAGATCCGTTCGCGCAAGTCGGAAGCCTCCATTCTGCTGTCCGGCCACGAGCCGCTCATGAGCTCGCTCGCCGCCTTCCTGCTGGGCGCTCCCGCGCTCCAGTTGGACATGAAGAAGGCCGCCCTGGTCCGCCTGGATTGCGCACGATTAGGCCCCCATCCCCAAGCGATCCTGAAGTGGATGATCACGCCCGCCACCGCCGGCGGGTAGGCCCCGGTCCAATGCGGGCTGCGGGCGGTGGATGGGACGTTGGTGAAACAAGCGGGGCCCGACGGCGCTGCGTGGCGCGTGCGTTACAGCGTCCGGGTTCCCAGTTTGGAATGCGATTATTTCCAGATCATCTTGAGCAAAGGCCAGGGCACCGGCTGGAAGGATCTGAAGCGCAAACCCGATCCTGGAGGCCCACTTCACAAGTCGTCGCGGCGCGCGACGAAACAGCCAAGTTGCAGTACTGGCGCAAAGGCGCGCCCGCCGGCAAGGCAGACCGGGAGGCCCGCCTGAGTTATGCCGGGACGCCGGCGCGCACCACGGTCTCGATAGCCGGAGCGCCGGCCAGCGTGTTGTGAACCAGACACGCCTTGACGGCCCGCAAAACGCCGGCCTCGTGCTGGGGATCGAGAGCCGGCAGGAGTACTTCAATGCGGAACGAACCGAGCCGCGCCGGCAGCTTCGCCTTTTCCGCGGAAACCGTGATTTCCAGGCCTTTCCCGGGCAGGCCGCGCGCTTTCAGGTACTCGGCCGCGTAGTAGCCGGCGCAGGTCCCAAGCGAAACCAGCAGGAACTCCGGCGGCGACATCCCAGAATCGGAGCCGCCGTTGGCGTGCGGCTGATCGCATGACACGCGGTGGCCGCGCGCAGTGGCTTCGAACGCGGCCTGTCCGAGGTGTTTAACCTTGATTTCCATATCCATACGTAGAGATGCAGTTGCGGTGAACAGGTGACGAGGCGTGGTAAGGTTGCATTGGCGGGCAGGCTAGGCGACGACATCCATGACGCAGGAGGAGATTTCTCGATTCATCGGGGGCGGACCGCCCGTGCTCGATGTCGGCTGCGGGCTGAGGAGAGCGGAACCAGGCGCGATCGGCATGGACTGGTCGCCCGACTCCGGCGCCGAGGTGACCTGGGACGTCAACCGGCGGCCGTGGCCGCTTCCGGACGACGCGTTCGCCCGCGTCCACATGTCCCACATCATCGAGCACATGGAGGACATCGTGCTCTCCATGAAGGAGGTGCACCGCGTGTCGAGGAACGGGGCGGAAGTCTTCATCACGACGCCCCACTTCAGCTCGCACAACTCCTACACGGACCCGACGCACCGCCACCACCTGGCGGCGGCCACCTTCGAGTATTTCACCGACAAACGCTTCGAGACCTTCGTGGGACCCCGGTGTGGTTTTGCGCTGGAGCGGGTGGAATTGACGTTCGGCGGGAATCTGCTGCTCGACAACCTGGGCCGGGGCATCGCAAGAACATCCTTGAGGTGGTACGAGCGGCACTGCGCCTGGGTTCTTCCCGCCCTGGATATTCGGGCGCGGCTGAGGGTGATAAAGTGGTAGCGCGGCAGGACGGGGCGCGACCGCGCGCCCGGGTGCCGGGAGAGGGAGCCGGGGATGCTCTTGTTGACTTTAGCGAGTGCTGTAATTTATTCTGACCGTTAAACTTGGCCACGCTTTGGCCGTTCTGCGTATGGGAGAAAACTCGCGCCAGGTTCCGGAAACCGTTGAACGGTTCCTGGATTCGACATTGGAAAGCGTGGACAACGCCGAAGAACTGGCGGTCGGCGCGGCCAGGCGCGCGGGGTTCGACGACGACGACCTGATGAGGATTGGGATGGCCGTGCGCGAGTCGATGGTGAACGCAGTGGTGCACGGCAACCGCTACAATGCGAATAAGAAAGTCCGGTTATCCGTGGCCAAGAGCCCGGAGCGGTTTACGGTGAGGATCGCGGACGAGGGGGAGGGCTTCGCGTACGATCACATCCCGGACCCGCTGGCGCCCGAGAACATCATGCGCACATCGGGACGGGGCATTTTTCTGATCCGCTCGTTCATGGACGAGTTTCAGGTCCGGCGCCTGAAGCCCGGAGGAACGGAAGTAACTTTAGTCAAGTACATGGTGTCTAAGTAGATCGGCGGTTTTCAGCCAGGAGGCATATTCAGTGAGCATAAAGCTAGATGTTCGGCAGGTGGGCGACGTCGCCGTGGTGGATGTGGCGGGCCGCATCATCCTGGGCGAGGGTTCCAGCGCGTTGCGCGATTCCCTGCGCGACATGGTGAGCAAGGGTCAAAAGAAGATCCTGCTCAATTTGGGGGAGGTATCGTACATCGACAGTTCGGGCATCGGCGAGCTGGTTTCCGGGTTCACCTCCGTGACCAACAATGGGGGGCAATTGAAGCTCCTCAGTCTCACCAAGCGCGTGAAGGACCTGCTTCAGATTACGAAGCTCTACACCGTCTTCGACGTGCATGAATCGGAGGCGTCGGCCGTCCGGAGCTTCTCGTAGGGTTGGCGGGTGGCGTGTTTTGCGGAGCGAGCCTCCGGCTCGCTATGCCGCCACTATTGGCGATATTTTCTCACTGGCCGGCGTATGCCCGCAAAAAAGCGGGAATGGGTCGCGGCAGGGGCGCTGGCTACCCGGCGCCCCCCGCGCAGAATCGTGCGAGAGCCGGGTAGCGCACGCGGCTCTTAACCCGGATGTTTGGCGCAAAACCGCTCTAATGGATGAGGGTGCGGGATCGCAGGCTCCGGGAGATGTTGCTTCACCAGGGGGCCGGGATGGTCCGCTACTCCTTTCCTGCGCGACTCTCTCGTTCGCTGCCTTATGCCGGTTTATCCCGACGCTGCCAGGCCGGAAGCTCGCTCCGCGCGACGAGTACCCGCCGGTAGCAAAGTCGGCAGCATTGAGCTTAGACTGGTAGAAGCGTTCCGTATCGTCATGGCACCCCCCCCCAACACCACACGCCGCTATCGCGAAGACCTGTCCGAAATGCCGGACTGGATGAAGAAGAAGAAGTGCCCGAACCGGGACAAGTACATGTCCGGCAAGCGCATCCTGCCGAAGAACCTGACGGGCAAAGAGAAGCTTCCCGACGTGATCGACAGCGCGTTTCTGGCCTATAACGGCGCGCGCCTCCGGGAAGGCTGCCAGCTCTTCGCCGGGAAAATGCTCGAGCCGGAAGTGACCGTGGGGATGAGCTTTTCGGGCGCGCTCACGCCGGCGGGACTGGGCTGTTCGTCCATCGTTCCGCTCATCAAGGCGGGATTTGTGGATTGGATCGTTTCCACCGGCGCCATCCTCTATCACGATCTGCACTTCGCGCTGAACTATCCGGTGCGCGTGGGCAGCTTCAAGATGGACGATACCGAGCTGCGCAACAACGACATCGTCAGGGTTTACGACGTGCTGCTCGGTTACAGCGACTGCCTGATGGCGACCGACGAGATCCTGCGCGGCATTCTGGTCCAGCCGGAGTTTCAGAAGGAGATGGGAACGGCCGAGTTGCACTACCTGCTCGGGAAATATGCCGCCGAGTGGGAGCGGAAGGCCGGGCTCAAGGACGTCTCAGTGCTGGCCGCCGCGTATCGCCGCGGGGTTCCCTGCTACACCTCCTCGCCGGGCGATTCGACCATCGGGATGAACGTGGCCGGGGTGGAGCTGCGCGGCAACAAGCTGCGGCTCAACCCGTCGATCGATGTGAACGAGACCACGGCCTATGTACTGGCGGCCAAGCGTTCGGGAGGCAAGAGCGCCGTGGTCCTGTGGGGAGGCGGAAGCCCCAAGAATTTCATGCTGCAAACCGAGCCGCAGATCCAGGAGGTGCTGCGCATCAAGGAATACGGCCAGGACTACTTCCTTCAGATCACCGACGCGCGGCCCGATACCGGAGGGCTGAGCGGGGCCACGCCGAGCGAGGCCGTGAGCTGGGGCAAGGTGGACCCGGACAGGCTCCCCGACGCCGTGGTTTGCTACACCGACACCACCATCGCCATGCCGCTGCTGACCCACTACGCGCTGGCCAGGCATAAGCCCCGAAAACCGCGGCGTCTTTACGACAAGCGCGGCGAAATGATGAAGGCTCTAACTCGGGAGTACTTCACGCATAACAAAGTGAAGCTGGTGGATGGCTCCGAGCCGGATCTCGGCTGATCCATGACGAAGAGGGAACTCCTGGCCGTCGCCAGGCGGCACGGAACGCCGGTCGTTGTAATCGACCATGACGCGATCCGCCGCAACTACGCGAGCTTCCGGCGACGGCTGCCCAAGGTGCAGGCCTACTATGCGGTGAAGGCGAACCCCGCGCCGGAAATCGTGCGCACGCTGTACAAGGCCGGGGCCAGCTTCGACGTGGCCTCGTTTCCGGAGTTCATGCTGGTCCACGAGAACATCAAGCACCTGCCGCCGAAGGAGCGGCAGGACTTCATTTGGGACAAGATCATCTACGCCAACCCGATCAAGCCCAAGGAAACGCTCGAAGCCCTGGACCAGTACAAGCCGCTGATCGTGTACGACAACATCGACGAGCTGCGTAAGATCAAGCGTTATGCGCCTCACGCCGGGCTGGTGCTGCGGCTGCGCGTCCCCAATACCGGTTCGATGGTGGAGCTGTCGAGTAAGTTCGGCTGCGAGCCGGGCGAAGCCGTGGACCTGATTCTGGAAGCTCTCCGGACCGGGCTGGTGGTGGAAGGACTAAGCTTTCACGTGGGCAGCCAGTGCACGAACTTCGACAATTTCGTGCAGGCCCTGAACATCGCCGCGGCGGTGATGCGGGAAGCCCGTTCGCGGGGTCACGAGATCAAGATCCTCGATATCGGCGGCGGCTTTCCGGTCCCGTACGATTCGCACGTCAAGCCGCTCGCGGACCTGGCCAGGAAGATCAACGCCGAAATCGGACGGTTATTCGCCAGGGAAATCGAGATCCTGGCCGAACCGGGACGGTATCTCGTGGCCACCGCCGCAGCCGCGATCGCGCGGGTCATCGGCAAGGCCGTACGCGACGGGAAGACGTGTTACTACATCGACGACAGCGTGTATCACACTTACTCGGGCATCGTGTTCGACCACTGCCAGTACCATGTGAAGGCGTTCCGGCGAGGCGAGTCGGAAATCAGCACGGTCTTCGGCCAGACCTGCGACGGAATGGACTGCATCGTCCAAGCGGAGCAGTTGCCCAAACTCGAAATCGGGGATTTAGTCTACTCGGAGGACATCGGCGCCTACAGCAGCGCGTCGGCCACCTGGTTCAACGGGTTTCCGCCGGCGAAGATCGTCCACGTGAACGAGTAAAGCCGAAGGGCCAGCGCCCGGTGGGCGCTTCCACTAGCCCAGGGTCACTCCGCGGGTGCGATGAGTCTCGGGTCGAACCGGAATGGTTGCGGCTCGCCCCACACGAGTTGGTCAAACTGCGGATGCGCGGGGCTGATGAGGTAGTTCATTTCGCGGGGGACAATCACTGAAGGAACGGTTTGGACCGGGGCCGCTGCCTCTGTCTTAATCTGCCGGATTGCCGCCTGGACTCTTGGAGGCAAGGACCGTTGGAAGGCATCCCGAAAGAGTTGCGGCCTGGTACGGCCAAACCATGCGTCGCCATATTCCCGCGAGAGCACGGGCGAGTCGATCTTGGCGAGGGCCGCTTCCCCCGTCAAAGTCCACGGGCTAATCAGCTCCGCAGGCACGTCAATCTC
The DNA here is from genome assembly GCA_903882645.1 of uncultured Acidobacteriia bacterium. GTDB lineage: Bacteria > Acidobacteriota > Terriglobia > Bryobacterales > Bryobacteraceae > BOG-224. Next base: position 10,102 of record CAIRXZ010000075.1, read on the forward strand.
ACAGAAGACGTAATCGGTCGGTATCAGGCCCACGTCGCGGATATGTACCAGGACTTCGAGACACGCTAAGGCAAGTGTCGAAGATGCGTACAGCACGGCACTGCCAGGACTGTTCCAACGCCCACCGTACAGCTTAGCGCCCGTGGCGTCCTGCGGCGAGAAACGGGACCTACACGGGTGTGCGACATGAATGTTGGAGCTTTTCGCGGAGGCTGGATTGTTTCGGCAATTCTAGAAGTATATAATACTTCTAGAAAGGAGGCCCATGCCTCAGTCCCTTCCCAATTTGGAAACGCGCAGGACCGAACTGCTCC
>CAIRXZ010000076.1 GCA_903882645.1 uncultured Acidobacteriia bacterium
GGAGCAGTTCGGTCCTGCGCGTTTCCAAATTGGGAAGGGACTGAGGCATGGGCCTCCTTTCTAGAAGTATTATATACTTCTAGAATTGCCGAAACAATCCAGCCTCCGCGAAAAGCTCCAACATTCATGTCGCACACCCTCGTCGGAGTTCCTTGTTGCGCCGCCGCGCCCGATACGCTAGGATGTGAATGCGGGGTGGAGCAGTCTGGTAGCTCGTTGGGCTCATAACCCAAAGGTCGTGGGTTCAAATCCCACCCCCGCAACCAAATTCCTCCCTCCAAATCGAACACTACGCAGCCGGAGACGCCGTCCTGCACTGATGGCGAACGTGGACCGCGCAGGGAACCCGCGGAGGCGGCTACGCGGAGATGTCGAACCGCTCGCGAAGCTCGCGAACGCCGTCTTTGGAAGCGAAATACTCCCTGTCTTGTTGAACCAGCCATCCCTGCTTCACGCACCACGCCAGGAAGCCGGCGCCAAGCGCGAAAGGATCGATATGCTTCAGCCCCTTCGCGCGTTGCTGCGCGAGCGTGAGGTGGGTGCGGTGCCACTCCTCGTCCTGCTCTCTTGTGATGCCCATTCTCTTCATCAGGACATTGTGCTGTTTGGGCGTGAGCGCGGGTGCCGCCCCATGAAATTGGTCGTGGTCCTCTTTTGTGACGATCATGCCCATGGTGACATCCAGCGAGGCCCATGCCCGGCTGAGTTCGCGCCGGATCAGATAGGCCGGCATCGCCACCAGCACATGTCCGCGGGTGTGTTCCGCGGTGCGCACGTAGACGGGACGGGTTTCCAGGTGCGCGGTTTTGCATGTGCGGAACGCCTGCTCGACGAGGGTCAACTCCTTGTAGCGATCATGTTTTGGGCAGGGACGCCTCCGGCTGACGAAGGCGTTTGCGCGCGCTACTTGTGGGGCGTCTGCGCACCGCCGCCCCAGCCGCCGGCTTCCGAGACCTGGTAATCCGGCGGCGGCTGGAACAGCGAAGGCGCCGGAGCGCCGCGGCCGATGTTCGCCAGCCGGAAGACGATCTCGCCGAGTCGCGGATCGGAGTGCTTCGAGAGCACCGTGACTTGCAGGTCCGGCGAGTACCAGGATTCCGAAACAATGTGGATCGGCTGCTCGTTGCCGATCGCGCCGGCCGGAATCGTCTCGGTCGTGCGTTTTCCGTCGGCGGGTATTCCCTCGATGGTTCGGCGGCCCAGGGTCTCGGTCTTCACGTCCGGGCGCGGGGATGCGTCGAGCCCCCGTCCGAAGCCTCCGCCCGGCGGCCGAGGGCTATTTGGCTGCCCGTCGCGACGGGAGGACATGCCCCGGCCCGGCGTGGGTTGTGGGGCCGCCGCGCCGCCGCCTCGCGCCCAGGTGGACTTGGTGAAGGTCTTGTCGCTTACGTTGAGCGCGTAGTTGACGCCGGCTACCGGGTCGTAGATGAATACCATCCGGGACCGGTTCGGCGCCAGCGCGCCCAGCCCGCCTAGCGATTGCTCGTTGCGCACGCGCCCCTCGGCATCGCGATAGATCCTGCCGGCGCTGGTCTGGCGAATGCGATTCCCGTCGGCGAGAACCTGCGTATTATCGGTCACCGTGTCGGCCGAGTAAGGCGCATTCTTGACCACCCGGTCCGGATTGAGCGCCATGCCTCCGAGCAGGCGCGCATCCCGCGGCGGTCCGCCACCTTCCTGTTCGGGACGATCACGGCCGGATCCTCGCTCCGGGGGTTGCGCGTCCGCGCCGGCCGCGAGCGCGAGAAGGGCCACGAAAACAATCCGAATCGGCATATTGCTAGTCCTCAAACTACTCGTCCAAAAACCTTACGGCGCGCGCCAGGCCGTCGGACCCCATCACGACGTCCGCCCGCACGCGCTCCGCGGCGCGGTCCGCCGTGACGGAATATCCCAGCGCGATCATGGCCGAGCGCGGCACTTCCACGCGCACGACGTTGAGGTCCTCGTTGGGCGGAAGCCGGTCGGCATTGGGAAGTGTAATGAAGCCTTCCCCGGCGCCCTGGGCGGCCAGTTCCGCGGGCAACCTGGCGCTCCAATCGATGGCGGCCAGCTCCGCGGCGACCGGAACATTGGCCGGCGCCTGGGTCTGCCGCCCGCGAGTCGCGAACAGCAGAAACGCGCCCGCCACCACCAGCGCGGCGGCGGTCCAGGCCAAAGCCGTGGTCCACCACCGGCGCGCCGGGGGAGGCGCGGCCAGTCCGGCCTGGCCGCGAAAGGCGGCCAGCAGCTTGGCTTCGACGCGGTTGGGCGCCTTGGTCCGGCGCCAGTCCGCGGCGGCGGCGCGCATTCCCGCCGCCAGCGCGCGTTGATTGCCCATGACCTTCCCGCAAACCGCGCACGCGGCCAGATGCGCCGCGGCGTCCGCGCCCGGCTGGCCCTCCAGTTCGGGCATGGCGTCCCAGAATTCCTGGCAAGTCATATCTCGCACCTGACCGGCTTCAACGCGCCCGACGGCCCGGCGCCGCGTTCCTTACGCATTTTCTCGAGCAACAGAGAGCGGGCGCGATGCAGGCGCGAGCGCACCGTGCCGACCGGGCAGCCCAGCACAAAAGCGGCTTCCGCGTAATCCACTTCCTCCAGATCGCACAACGCGACCACCTCCCGATAGCGCTCGGGCAGCGCCTGCACGGCCCGGCGCAGCGCCGCGACGCCCTCTTTCCGCGTGAGGTCGGCCAGTTGATCCGCGCCGGCCGCCAGCTCGGGCGGAACCGGCTCGCCGGCGCCGGTCTCGAGGGCCACGTCCGTCCGGCGCCGCGCGAGCTGCCGCAGCGCGAGCTTGCGGGCAATGCCGAACAGGTACCCGGACAGCGTTCCGCGTTCCGGGTCGTACCCGCAATCGTCGCGGATCAAGGCCAGAAAAACCTCCTGAATGATGTCTTCGGCCGCCGCCGCCGATCCGCTCATGTGCAGCGCGAACCGGTAGATGGCCGCCTGGCGCCGGCGGTATAGCGCGACAAAGGCCTGCTCGTCGCCGCTGCGCATGCGCAACAACAACTCGTCGTCGGTCTCCGCCGGGGCGTCCGCCATGGGACTTTCAATCATGATTCCGTCAAAACGCCGGGAAGTTCCACAATTCCGGCCGCCGTTTCCATATCAGACAGCCGCCGTGCTTGTCAAGACTCTTTAGAGCTATTCTGGTACTCTATGGGTTTATACGCTATTCTAGGCTATTCTTTACTATTCTAATTCGCGATCGGAGCGGCCATGGCGCCCTATAGCCAAGTCGACGATGTGGAAGCGATGCGGAAGAGGGTCGCCGAGCTCGAAGCGGAGATCCTGCGGCAAAGACAGAATCGGAAGACCGGCGAGCAGCGCTTTCACTGGCTTGCCGACGCCGCGCCCGTCATGCTGTGGACCACGGGGCCGGACACGCTGTTTTTGTATGTAAACCGCGCCTGGCTGGAGTTTCGGGGGCGCGCGCTGGAGCAGGAGCTCGGCCATGGGTGGACGGAAGGGGTCCATCCGGAGGACCGCCCGCTGTGCCTCGAGACCTACCTGAAGGCGTTCGGCGCTCACGAGCCGTTCCGTATGAAGTACCGGCTGCAGAACGCCGGCGGTGAATACCGCTGGGTGGAACTGGCGGGCGCCCCGCGCTTTGAGAACGATGGAACCTTCGCGGGATACGTGGGTTCCGCCACCGAGCTTTCCCGCCAACTCCATCCGGTCTTCACCCCCGGCGAGGAGGCGATTCGCCTGGTCTTCGGTTTGACCGAGCGCGAGCGTCAGGTGCTGGCGCTGATCGCGCAAGGCAAATCGACCAAAGAAACCGCCGCGCGTCTGGGCATCAGCTACAAGACGGCGGATTCCCACCGCAGCCGAATCCTGTCGAAGCTCGGCGTGCACGAGACCGCCAGCATGGTGCGCTACGCGATCCGCGCCGGGCTGATCGCGCCCTAAGAAGCGGAGCTTCGATGCGAACAAGGCCATTCTGCACCCGGCATGCCAGGCTTGCGAGTACCAGCCGATCTGTCACGGCGGGTGTCCGAAACACCGCCATGACCGCAATCGGCGGTTCGGCGACCTCGATCACTTCTGCGCCGCTTATAAGACGATTCTTGCGAAATCCGCAGGCCCGTTGAAAAGGGAACTGGACCGCCTCGCATTGACAAGAGCTTAGCGGGAAACAACGCCTCCGCCATGGCCAACCCGCGCGAGGGTAGTGCGGCATGCAGAATGCGAGGTATCCTGAACGCCCCGGCAACCGCTCTCTTACGTTCGCGGCTCCGCAAAACCAAGCAACCGCTCCCTCACGGTCGCGGCTTCGACGGGGGTTGAGCGCGAACGAGCGGGATGTCGATAGCGCCGAATTTCGCGGTCTCGGAACGGCTGCCCCACCCGCGCGCCGGCGATTCCACGCCGCACCCGTTAAGCGCGCCGCGAGCGCGGCGCCCGTCATCCCTAACAGAGTAAAATAGAAGCTGCGGACTTCCCCCCGGCGCGAGACTGTTCATGATCGTCGACACAATCCTGGCCAAAATCTTCGGCACCAAGACCCAGCGTGAGATCAAGGCCATGCTGCCCACCGTGGCGGCCATCAACGCTCTCGAGCCGGCCACGCGCGGTCTGTCCGACATCGATCTCGCCGCCAAGACCATCGAGTTCAAAGAGAGGGTCGCTCAGGGCGCGACTCTCGACGACCTGCTCGTCGAAGCCTTCGCCGTGGTCCGCGAAGCCGGCCGCCGCTACGTCAACATGCGCCATTTCGACGTGCAGTTGATTGGCGGAATCGTGCTGCACAAGGGCAAAATCGCCGAAATGAAGACCGGCGAAGGCAAGACGCTGGTGGCCACTCTGCCCTGCTACCTCAACGCGCTCGGAGGCAAGGGCGTGCACGTGGTGACGGTCAACGACTACCTCGCCAAGCGCGACTCGGAATGGATGGGCCGCATCTACCGGTCTCTCGGCCTGCAAGTCGGCGTCATCGTTCACGACCTCGACGACCACGAGCGCCAGGAGGCCTACAACGCCGACATCACTTACGGGACCAACAACGAATTCGGCTTCGACTACCTCCGCGACAACATGAAGTTCCGCATCGAGGACTGCGTCCAGCGGCCGTTCAACTACGCCATCGTGGACGAAGTCGACTCGATCCTGATCGACGAAGCGCGCACCCCGCTGATCATCTCCGGCCCCAGCTAGGAATCCACCGACAAGTACTACAAGATCAACCGCATCATTCCCAAGCTGCAGCGGGGCGAGGAAATCGAGGGGAAGGAACCGGGCGAGAAATACACCACCGGCGATTACACCATCGACGAGAAGCACCGCTCCGCCGCTCTTACGGAAGAGGGCACGTTCAAAGTCGAGAAACTGCTCGGGATGCCTGGCCTGTTCGAGGCCGCCAACCTGGAGAGCTGGACCATCCGCCATCACGTCGAGCAGGCGCTGCGGGCGCACGTGCTGTACCAACTCGACAAAGACTACGTGGTCAAAGACGGCGAGGACGAGCGGGGCGCGAAGATACAAGAGGTCGTCATCGTCGACGAGTTCACCGGCCGCCTGATGCCGGGACGCCGCTGGTCGGACGGTCTCCACCAGGCCGTCGAGGCCAAGGAAGGCGTCAAGATCCAGCGCGAGAATCAGACGCTCGCCACGATCACCTTCCAGAACTACTTCCGCATGTACAAGAAGCTGGCCGGCATGACCGGCACGGCCGAAACGGAAGCGGCCGAGTTCCAGAAGATCTACAACCTCGACGTGACGGTGTGCCCCACCAACCGCCCGCTAATCCGCAAGGAAAACCAGGACGTCGTCTACCGCACCGAGGAAGAGAAGTTCCGCAACGCGGCCAAGGAGATCAAACGGCTGAACGAGACCGGCCAGCCGGTGCTGGTAGGCACCATCTCCGTAGAGAAATCCGAGCGGCTCTCCGGCATCCTCAAGCGCATGGGCGTCCGGCACGAGATTCTGAACGCCAAGAACCACGAGCGCGAGGCGCTGATCGTGGCGCAGGCCGGCCGCAAAGCCATGGTGGTGGTTTCCACCAACATGGCCGGGCGCGGCACCGACATTCTGCTGGGCGGCAACCCCGAGTTCATGGCCAAGGACGCCTGCCTCAAGGAAAAGGTGGCCGAGCGGCTGGCCCCGGAGGATGTCAAGTACGTCGGCGACGAACAGTTCAACTACTTCTCGCACCACGACCAGTTCTACCGCGTGCGCCGCGACAAGTGGGACGAGATCTACGCGCGCTACAAAGAGCAGACCGACAAGGAGCACGACGAGGTAACCGCCATGGGCGGCCTCTGCATCGTAGCCACCGAGCGCCACGAGTCGCGCCGCATCGACAATCAGCTTCGCGGCCGCGCGGGCCGCCAGGGAGACCCCGGCAGCTCGCGCTTCTTCCTTTCCCTGCAGGACGATCTGCTGCGCATTTTCGGCGGACAGCGCATGCAGAACCTGATGCTGCGGCTGGGCATGGAAGAGGACGTGCCCATCGAATCGCGCCTCATCACCAAGCGCATCGCCAAGGCCCAGGAAGCCGTCGAAATGCAGAATTTCGAGGCCCGCAAACATCTGCTGGAATACGACGACGTCAACAACAAGCAGCGCCAGGCCGTTTACGGAATGCGCCGCCAGTTGCTCGAAGGCTCCGACCAGAAGGAGCGGATCATGGACATGGTCCAGGGCATCGTCGAACAGTACGTGGACCTGCGCTGCCCCGACGATAAGCACCCCGACATGTGGGATCTGGCTTCCCTGCGCACCGACGTGCTCAGCCAGTTCGGCTATCGGATCGGGACGAACGAACTCGCCGAGCTGGGCCGCCAGGAGATCCCGGACGTCATTTTCGAGCGGCTGAAGCAGAAGTACCAGGAGAAGGAAGATCTGGTCGGGGCGGACACCCTCCGCTACACCGAGCGCATCGTGATGCTCCAGGTGATCGACAACCAGTGGAAAGACCACCTGCTGTCGATGGACGAGCTGAAGCAGGGCATCAATCTCCGGGCGCACGGCCAAAAGGACCCGCTGGTCGAATACAAGAAGGAATCCTACGAGCTGTTCGTCGCCATGATGGACCGCATCGAGGACGAAACGGTCCGTTTCCTGTACTTCCTCCAAGTGCGCACCGATTCGAGCCCCGTGATGCCGTTCCCGGACGGCGAAGAGCCGGAGGAACGGCCGGAGGAGGCGCCCCGTCCCGACCCCAACGAACAGAAGCGCCTGGCCGCCCAGACCTCCATGGAAGACTTCACGCGCAACATCCAGCGCAAGAAGGAAAAGGAGATGGCCGAGCTGCAATTCGTCGGCGGCGACGGCACGAGCCAACCCCAGCAGGTGGTAGCCGGCAAGAAGGTCGGCCGCAACGAAAAATGCCCCTGCGGCAGCGGCAAGAAATACAAGCACTGCCACGGGGGGTGAGGAGACTGAGCCTCTGCTACACTGAACCATGCCTCTCACCCTGACACTCGACAGTCACGGCGAGCAACTCGTCGCGGCGCACCTCCGCAGCGGTTTCTACCACTCGCCCGAAGAAGTAGTGACCCGTGCCCTGGAAACTCTCGCCGAGAAGGAACGCGCCGCGCCCGCGCGGACGATGACGCCCGCTGAAGCCGTGGCCGACATCCGAGAATTGCGCAAAGGCGTTACGCTCGGTGGTCTCCGCATCAAGGATCTGATTAACGAGGGGCGCGAGTACTGATGCCCGGTTTCGTTGCCGATGCATCGGCGACGCTTCCGTGGTGCTTTGAAGACGAAGCCACGCCGGCCACCGAAGTCCTGCTGGAGCGGCTCCGCGCCGGCGAACGTGTCGTCGTTCCCGCTCACTGGCCTACAGAAGTAATGAACGGCCTCATCATGGCCGTGCGCCGGTGCCGGATCGATCTCGAACGGGTCACCCGGTTTGCCAACGATTTGGCTGCGCTGCCGATCCGCATCGAGCCCCCTCACGCGCCTGCCACCTGGAGTGCAGTGATCCGAGTGGCCACCGAATATCAACTCACCGTGTACGATGCCGCTTATGTGGAGTTGGCGGAACGTACCGGCCTGCCCCTCGCCAGTCTCGACGCCGATTTGCGAAAGGCGGCGCTGGCCGCAGGCGTTGTTCTGTTGGAGACATGAGCAATCGGCAAAGGCCCTTTTTTCCGCCATCCAGTGGGGTGCCGACGCTCAAATCTGGGTTGACCTAGACCCTTACTTCGGTGGATTGTTAGGATCGATGTCGTCAATGATTTCTTTGTCGGCCTTGAAGGTCTTCGGCGGTTGATCCCCCACTACAAGAGTCATCGCGAGAACGTCCTTTGGTACGACAAAAGCCGCGTGGTCGGGTGCCATTCTACGCCGAGTTCCCCAATCGAAGCCTGCTTCGCCCTCAGATTGGACTTGGATCGTATAGACAAAGGGTATACACTTGGATTTGAAACCCGGCCAGCCGGCGCCGCTTTTCGATTGGGACGATGCCAACAGGGCGCATCTCGTCAGGCACGACGTTGCGCCGGACGAGGCCGAGCAGGTTGTTCTTGGCGCTTCGCTCCCGTTGGAGGTTGAAGCGCGTAGCGGGGAAGACGGGCACACGGAGTTGGGCGAGACGTCCATGGGGCGGTTGCTCGTGGTTGTGTGGACGCGGCGGCGGGGGAAGATCCGCGTAGTGACCGCGTTCCCCGCGAAGCGAAAATGGCGCGCCTTGTGGCGCCGCATCAAGGGTGGGCACGATGATTAAGAAGACACTGGCCGAGACACGCACCGAGGCGGAAGAGGCTCGCTGGTTCGAGGAGAATCAGGACCGGCTGCTGAGGCTTTTCGAGCGGGCTCGGAAAGAAGGAGCGCTGCGCGTCGGCGGGAAGAGCGTCGGCATCACCATCTCGAAGGATACGGGGTCTCTTCGGAAGCCGCCTTCGCAGAAAGTAATGCTCCGGATTCCGAATGGAGATCTCGAACGCGCGCGGCGACAGGCTGGGAGCAAGGGGATCGGCTACCAGACTTACATCAAGATGCTGCTGCGCGAGGGACTGGATCGCGAGGAACCGTCGCGACGCAGGGCATAGCTCACGACCCGAACTCGCGAAGCACCTCTTCGTGGGCCGTGCCCGGCCCGGTTTCGCGCCGCGCCGCTTCCACCGGCGCGCGCTCTTCTTCGCTCTCCAGTTCACCGTCCGGCGAAGCGTTCAAGATAGCCAGTTCCACTGAAGCGCGGAGCGCGGTTGTCTCCTTGGCTGAGACAGACGGTTCGGGGCTGGCCCTAACCCGCCGCGCCAATCTGGCGCAGGTGGTGAAGCAGATGGCGCAAATAGTCCACCACCAGGAACCGCAGCGTCACGGCGTCGTTCGAGCCGATGTTACACATGACATCGAGCTTGCCGGCGGGCAGACGGGCGATTACGTGCGCCAGGTAGCGGTTGTAGCTCGTCCAGAGCGCGATCAACGCCGGCCATTCGGCCTCCTGCGGGCGCTGGACCTGCGACCAGCGGACCTGATCGTATGCGGGGAACGACAGGGAATCTTCGAGCGCGGCCCTCACGAACCGCTGATGATTGTTCGAGGCTGAATCCACCAGGTGGCCGAGCGCCTGTTTGCGCGACCAGCCGCCCGCAAGAATGGGCTTCGCGCTTTTCGCGTCGCCGATAGCCCGCAGCCGAGGCTCCGCCGCATCGATAGCTGCCAGTAATTCCGCGCTTTGTTCCTGCATCGCTCCTCCCAACTGGTTGTACCACCTTCCCAAGACCGCTCGCTGACGGTCACGGCTCTGAACGATGCACATGGCTGCACACCGAGCCTCGACAGCCGCGGCTTATTTCTTTTTCGTCCGGTAATGAAACGTGTTCAGCGTGTGGTCGATATCGAAAGAGCGGAGCATCGCGATCACTTCCGCGCCGGCCATAAGCACGGGTCCGTAGCCCTGCATGGCGCCCAGGTCCGTCGGGCGGTTGTAGTAGTAGACCGAGTCGTAGGCCGCGGTGGTGCTGACGCAGATGCCCTCGATGCGGCCGTCGGGGCGCACTCGGGCCGCAATGGCCTGCCACCCGGTCTGCGCCACGGGCGCGTATACCGGGGACAGCCATCCCCGGTTGACGCCGCGCGCGATCGCGAAGGTGAACATGGCCGAAGCCGAGGTTTCGAGATAACTGTCGGTCTTGTCGAGGAGCTGATGCCACATCCCCGCGCCGCTTTGAACGGCTGCGACGCCTTGCGCGGCGCGCTGGAAGATCTCGAGGACGCGGCCGCGGTCCGGATGGTCCTCCGGCATGGCGCTCAGCAGCTCGGCCGCCGCCATCATGACCCAGCCGCACCCGCGGCCCCAATAAAACTTCGGGTCGTTGGGCGTATTCTCGAACCAGGCGTGGTCGTACAAGCCGCTGCGCGGGTCCTGAAGGCGCGCCGAGGTTTGGATGATCTGGCGGGCGGCGTCGTCGAACCACGAGCGGTCCTTGGCAAGCTGACCCATGCGCGCGAGAAACGGAACCGACATATACATGTCGTCGGCCCAGATGGAGACCGGCTGCGGACGCGCGCGCGCCAGCGTGCCGTCGGGCAGGCGCATCTGCTTGTGGGCGATGTGTTCCGCAATGACGTCTATGGTGGCGCGGTAGCGCGGATCGGGCTTCTTCATCCAGGCATCGATCAGCGCCGCTCCGATGGCGCCGCAATCGTCGAGCGCGCGCATATCGAGCAGTCGGCCGTACCCGTACGTTTGGGGGCCGAACAACTTCGCCTGCCGGCGGAAGTAGTCTTCATGATCGAAGATGAAATCGAAGTTCTTCAGCGCGTAGGCCTGATAACTCGGGTCCCCGGTCACGGCGGTAACCCGCAGCATGGCGGCCAGCGCGACGCCCATGGGATAGTCCCAATCGTTGAACTGCCCGGGCCGCAAATCGACGCCGGCGGTCTTGGTGGGCGCCGCAAAATCCGTGATGGGCCGGCCGGTCTGGGTGTCGATGATGGCGTAGGGCGTCGAACGAATGAAATAATCGCGAATGCGATCGAGGGCGCCCTTGATCTCGCTTTCCGCCGGAACCACGTAGTCCACGCCGGGCGCGAGCGACGGCTGGGTGAACGACGGATCGCTTCGGCCCAGGGTCTGGGCGTGAGCGATCAGCGCGAGCGGCGACGCGAGAGCCAAGCCGATGCCGAATGTTCGCAGGTACACGTACGATCCCCCTGTACGAGGACAGGGTAACATCGCAACGGCGACGGCGCGCGGCCAGAGAGGGCCAAGCCGCGCCATCTCGCGGTCAGCTTTCCAGAATCGGCAGCTCCGGCCGGTACATGCGATCCGGAATGGGCACGCTATGGGGAACCCGGTAGCCGGGCGCAGCGCGTCCACTGAAATCCAGGTAGAGCCGGCGGCGCATCCAGCGTTCCGGGAAGTGGCCCAGGCGCAACAAGGGGTACTTCATAGCGCCGCCCACCAGGCGGCGCCCCAGCAAATAGTAATACGCCGGGACACCGAGGTTGAAACGCCACTGCACCCAGGGGCTTTTGCGGAAGAAGTCCAGGTTGTAGCGCCAACAGGTAAAGAAGAATTCCCACTGCAGGTCGGTGAGCTCCGCGATGCGAGCGCTCTTCCTGGTCCCCAGACGGGTCTCGTCCAGCGGAACGAAGAGGGTCGGGATGACGCACCACTTCGCGTCCTTGAGGGCGAACAGCAGGTCCAGGGACTGGCGCGTGTCTTCGGGCCTTTCCCCAGGCAGGCCCAGAATGAACGTGCACATGGGGAACCAGTTGTGCCGGTTCATGACCTCCATGCCCTTCAGCACGACGTCGGGCCACTGCTCCGGACGGAAAGGATACGACTTCCCCTTCATGTGCTGTTTGAACAAGCGGACCGAGCCGGTTTCCAGGCCCACGAACATCATGGCGTAACGTTTGTCCGGGTGCGTGGAGGCTTCGTGCCGGTGGACGCTCATCCCTACCGCCACCGGGGACAGTTCCTCGATGATGGACGGATCGACGACCGCCGGGGCGATCGTGCCATGGGTGAGGCCCACGTAACGCACGCCCTCCACCGCGGCGACCGATTCGAACATAAGCTTGAGGGCGGGACGGTTGGTCCGGAAGCGCGGCCCCTGCTCGTAGAGAAACAGGTCTTCGGTGGTGAGCATGATGGCATCCGCTCCCTCGGCCACCTGGGTGCGCACGTTGTCCAGAATCTGGGGAAGCGGGATGCTCTTGCCGGAGCGTAAGGCCACCGAGCAAAACTGGCAACCGCGGCCGCAGCCCCGCGTGATCTCCACTACGCCGAACGTGGAGCGGTGACGAATGCGGGGGATGCTTTCCAGACCGGGACTGTGGCCCTCGAACTTGCGGGGGATTTCCTGGCCGGAGACGGCGGCGCGAAACAAGGGCCGAACGATGTCTTCCGCTTCGCCGTCCACCAAGCAATCGATCTGCCACTCGTCCTGCATCCCCTTGTGCTCGATCTGCCAGGCGCCGGGACCTCCCACGACCAGTTTCAGGTGGGGCTTGTGGCGGCGCAGGACGGGATGCGTGATGAGGCGCCGGAATTCGACCGCATTGACCGGCTCGCACTCGCGCCCGTAGAGTCCGGCGTAGACGTCGGTGGCGAAGGTGATGCCGAGCGGGTTGTGAGCATGCACCCCGACTACGCGCGTCTCGTCGCCCACGAACCGATCCAACTGATCGGCATAACAAACGGCGATGTCATCGGCGGAAAAGTCCCGCAGCAACAGCGCTTCTACAACCCGGAGCCCGTGGGGCACGTACTTGGCCTGCCCGTCGGATGCGACCTCGTTGAAGCTGCTCCAGTCCACTCCCAGGAAGTTCGCATAACGGGCCGGCATTGCGGCGAGCAACATCTGACGCCACGTGCTGCGCAGATACTCGCTGGACTCAGAATCACTTGCGGCAAGAACAATCTTTCTTCCACGAGTCGTCATAGGCACTCCTCGAAGAAGAATCCCCGCGCTTACGAAACCGGATCGGAGCGGGCGGAAAACACGCGCCCCACTCCTAGAAAAACGCACCCCTACCGGTTATTCTAGCAGGACGCCGGGAAAACCTCGCGGACAATTGCGCCGGCGCGGGCCGGTTCTCACGTAATTATGAATGGCCCTAAGTGGCTAATAGCTTCCGGGCAACCATCGGGGGTGTCGCGGCGTCTCGTATAGAATAGTTATTCGCAGGCCGAACGCCGGACAACGCCTTCTCTTTGGCTGGGCGGTGTTCGCGCAGAGGCGAAACCATCCGATGATGAGATCGATTCCCCAACAGGCGCTGTTCGCGATATGCCGGATCTCGTTCGGGCGCGCCGCCGGTCCGCCAGCCAGGGCGATGCGTGGAACTGCAAGGAGGTCTGAATCGCGGCGGCGCACGCGCCCTCCAGCCTGGCTCTCCGTGTGCCTCGCCGCGTTCATGCCGGCCGCGGCGCGAGCCGCGGACGTAATTGGGAACATCCTGGAAATCGACGCAGGCTCGAGATCGCTGGTCCTGAGGACCGATCAACGGTGGGACGGAATTCATAGCGGGTCTCTCGGGGAGGTATGGTCAATCGCCATGAAACCGGGCGCGCGCTTCTACAAGATCCCCTCGGGTCAAGACCTCGCGCGCGTCGCGGGAAACCCGGGGAAAGCTGTGGCCACCGGGTTCGAACGCCTCGCCGTGGGAGATCGCGTGCTCGTACGGGGCGAGCGCCGCGAGCGCACCATGACGGCGGACGTCGTTGTGGACGAAGGGCTGAGTTACTGGATCATGCACCAGCATGCCGCCGGCGCCTGGAGCCCGGGGGAGATTTCAGTAGCCGGCCCGTCGGTGTACTACTCCGAAGGCAAGCACAGCTTCATGGTGGGTTGCGCCGAGTTCATCGAGGGCGCGCAGAGGCATGGCGCGGACGGGCCGGCGCTGACAATCCCGGGCGCGCCGGGAGGCGGTTTCTGGGACCCGGCGGCCGGCAGCGGCGAGGCGATGGGGGCCATTGAGAAGGGAATCAAGGAGGCGTGCTCGGCTGCCGTGCGCAAGCAAGCGGCCGCGGCGGACGAAGAGGCCCGGCTGGAAGGCGAATTCGACGCTCGGTTTCGGAGCGGCGTCGTCAACGCCTGGCGCGCCGCCGATGAAACCGAGCCGTTCGCAAGCATCCGGGGCGACCTGGACCCGGCCAGCTCCGGCGCGTGGAAGGCCCGCGTCCAATTGCCCGGCGCGGAGCGCTGCGTCCTGGTCAAGTGGGCAGGAACAACGGCGGCTTCGTTCTGGACGTTTGGGTGCCAGTTCCGCGGATATGCGGACATATACGAACGCGTCGTGAAGTATGTGCAATCCGCGCTGGGCATTCCCTTTCAGCCCGACGTTACTGCAATAAGCGTGAATCGGGTCATCTTCAGCGATTCTTCAAAACCGGCCTGGAGGCTGGTCGTCAGCAGCATCGGCGACGCCCGCATCGTGCTTCAAATCACGCCGCGCGAACTGGTGGCAGCCATGCCTGAGGGTCTCTCCACCTTTCGGGATCGCTGAGCTTGACTGCGGGGGCCTCCGGGACGGTGGATCCCTCGGAATCCGGCGGCTACCGCGCCATCCAGCCGCCGTCCACCACCAGCACGTGGCCGGTTACGTAGTCGCTCGCCGGCGAGGCCAGAAATACCGCGGTTCCGCCGACATCCCGCGGCGTTCCCCAACGGCCGGCCGGAATGCGATCCAGAATCGCCTTGCTCCGCACCGGGTCCGCGCGCAGCGCCGCGGTGTTGTCGGTGGCCATATAGCCCGGCGCGATGGCGTTGACGTTGACGTTCCCGGTTGCCCATTCGTTGGCCAGCGCCTTGGTCAATTGCGCCACGGCGCCCTTGGCCGCCGCGTAGGACGGCGCCAGGATCCCGCCCTGAAACGAGAGCAGCGAGGCGATGTTTATGATCTTCCCGCCTCCCTGCGCCAGCATGCGGCGGCCGGCGAGCTGGCAGAACCGGAACACGGCATTGAGGTTGACCTCGATCACATCGGACCAGTTCTTGGCCGAAAACTCCGCCGCCGGCTGGCGCCGGATGATGCCGGCGTTGTTCACCAGGATGTCGATGGAGCCGAGTTCCCGCACGGTGGTCTCCACCAGGTCCTCGCAGACCCTGGCCTCGGAGACGTCGCCGATCGCGACCACCGGCTTGGCGCCCGCCGCGCGTACGGCGGCGCATACATCCGCGATTCCGCGATCGTCGATTCCGTGAACCACAACATTGGCGCCGGCCTCTGCGAACGCGATGGCGATACCCGCGCCCAGACCCACCTGCGACCCGGTGACCAGCGCATTCTTGCCCTGCAAACTGAAAGGATTCTGACTCATCAGCAGCATTATAACTTCAGGTCATCCACCTGGATGGCAAAGCGCGCGTGGCCGAGATTGCCGAACCGGCGGACAGATGATACCCTGGCGCTGGAACCGTCCCTATGACACTCGAACCGATTCGTCCGCAGACCTGCATCATCCGTAACACCGCGGCCGCCAAAGGCCGCAACTTGACCGTCACGCCGGAGACGACCGCCACCCGCCATCTGCACTACGGCCGCATTGTGCTCGACGCCGGCGACGAAGCCGTCAGCGTGGACCCCGGCAGCCGCGAAACCGGCCTGATTTGCCTGAAAGGGAGCGCCACCGTCGGCCTCGGCGCGGACCGCTACACGCTGGACCTTTACGATGCCTTGTACATCCCGCGCGCGACGCCGTTCACCGTGGAGCCAGTCCGGCTGGGATGCGACCTCGCCGAGATTTCGGCCCTCGTGGAGCGTTCCTACCCGGTTCAATTCGTGGCGTACCAGGACGTCCAGAAGGACGCCGGGCTGCACTTCAAGGCCGGCGCGCCTGGGTCCGAGCGTACAATCAACATCCTGCTCGGCAAGAATGTCTCGGCGGGCCGGATCGTGGCGGGGGTGACGTTCAGCGCCCCGGGCAATTGGACGTCCTGGCCTCCCCACGAGCACGCCGAGATGCTCGAAGAGGCCTATCTGTACATCGACATGCCCGCGCCGGCGTTCGGCGTACAGTTCGTCTACACGAACACCGGCGATCCGGAGATCGCCACGTTCGTCCGCGACGGCGACGTGGTGCTCATGCCGAACGGCTATCACCCGAATGTCGCGGCGCCGGGATCGTGCATCAACTTCCTGTGGATGATGGCCGCGAATCGCGAGGGAGTGGACCGGCAGTTCGGCGTGGTCAACGTGCAGCCCGAATTCGCCGGCGGCGGTTCCGGCCTGGAAAAGGGCCAGGCGGGCGCCAAGTAAGGCGGGACGCGGAGTCCGCGGCGGCGCGAATCGCATTTGACGTGAAGGAGAACCAGTGAGACCTGTTCTTGCGTATGTGGCGCCCTTCCTTTTCGTGGTTGCATCGTCGCTGGCGCAGACGGCGCCGGCGGGCACTTCGAGCCAGCCCGGCCAGAAGGCGGCGCTGGCTTTGGACGGCATCGCGCACGCCGCGCTGCGCGCGGGCGATCTAAAGGCGTCGCTCGAGTTCTACCAGAAGCTCGGTCTCGAGCGGTCGTTCGATTTCAGCGACGCCCAGGGCGTCACGGTGTACTACATGAAATTGAACGACCGGCAGTTCATCGAGCTGTACCGCCGCAACTCGGCGGAGGAACCCACCGGTTTGATGCACTTGTGCTTCGACACGAGCGCCATCGACGCGTTGTTTGCCGCATACGCAGCTCGCGGACTGACGCCTCCCGAGCCGCGCAAGGCGCGCGCGGGCAACCTTCTGTTCAACCTTCGCGGCCCGGAAGGGCAAACGCTCGAGTACACGCAGTATATGCCGGGTTCCCTGCATTCCAACGATCGCGGGAAGCACTTGGGGGAACCTCGCATCTCGGACCACATGATTCGGGCCGCCATCGCGGTGAAAGACATGGAGGCGGCGCGGGCGTTCTACACCGGCAAGCTCGGGTTCACCGAGCGCGCGGGCAGCAGCCCGGTGCTCCTCGCGACGCCGGGCAACTCCGGGGAAGAGGTCGAGCTCGATCCCGCCGCCGCGGGGTGGAAGCCCCGGCTCACGTTCGCGGTCCCCGAGGTCCGCCGCGCGGAGGAGGAACTCCGGAAGCGAGGCATAGCCCCGGCGCCGGGCGGACCTTCGAGCGTGATCGCTACGGACCCCGACGGCACGGCGCTCGTGTTCACCGTTGCGCGCTGAAGAGCCTGGGCCGATACTGTTCGGTTGAGATGACCTGGCGGCGCTGCCGACCGCGGCGTCAGGGGGTGGGTTTCCGATACTCCCATATGGCGGCCACAAGCGCTGGGCAAGGCCAGAGCAGGACTCGAACCGCGATTCGCAGTAGAATGGGATTGTGACGTCACCGAGTGTGGTCGCTTCTCTTGTGCCTGTGATCGCTCATGCGGTTGCTGTGTTCGGAGACGAGCGGAAGGCAACGCACTGGTTGTCAACGCCGCTGGCAATCCTGGGGAATCGCACTCCGGCCGAACTCCTTGCCAGCGACGAAGGAATCGCTTTGGTCGAGCGAACCCTGACCCGCATCGAACATAACATCCCATCCTGATGGCCCGCAGCGTATACCGCGTCTGCAGGGCCCGGTACGCCCGGTTGGATGGCGAAGGCGCCAGACTCGCCGGCGGAAGGTGGAACTCTCCCGGACGCGCTGTAGTCTACATGGCCGAGAGCGTTGCGTTGGCGGTACTCGAGAATCTGGTTCACATGTCCCGACAGGACTTCCCAATCGGCTACGTCTGCGTCGCGGCCGTTCTCCCAGACGGCCTGAACATCGCGACCGAGCGGGACCTCCGTCTTCGGGCCGATCCGCGGGAATTGACGTCCCAAGAACTCGGCGACTGGTGGATCGATTCCAAGGCGTCAGCCGTCCTCGAAGTGCCATCCGCGGTCGTAGCAGATGAGCATAACTACCTGCTCAACCCGGCACATCCGGACTTCGCGAGGATCGTTGCCGATCCGCCGGCGCTGTTTCACTTTGATGCCCGCCTGTTTCGTCAGTTCTGACTCTCACTGTTCTCGTAGCCGCCCATCGGAGAAGCGCCAGCCGCGAGCGTGGTCGGACCGCCGATGGTGGACAAGACGGGGTTCCTGGAAAATGAACTTGGCCTTTTCCCAAGACCCCGTTCCGCGCCCTGCCGCCAGCCGGGCGGACTCCGCGGTGGTGTGGATTCCCGCGTCGAACGACGGCCATATCCATGTCCCCAACGCGCGCCCTCTGGCAAACAACCCCACGTATGCAATGTACTGGCGCAGTTCCAAGGTCCTCCTCCGGGACTCGAAGGCCATGAAATCCACAAACGACGAGATAGCCAACCGCTACGTCGACATGCCCTATCGCAAGGAGTGGGACTACAAGGTTTAGTCGAGGGCTACACCACCCTGTCCATCTCCAAAAACTCACGGATGTGAGGGTGGTCCGCCTTGTCCAGTTCGGCCACTGGGCCGTGATAGATCACGCTGCCTTCATAGAGGAAGACCACCCGGTCCGCCACCTTGTACATCAGGTCCAGGTCGTGCGTCACCACCACGGAGGTCAGTTGCAACTGCCGCTTCAGGCGCAGCATGAGGTCGCCCAGGTGACCCGACATGATGGGATCCACCATGGTGGTGGGCTCGTCGTAAAGCACGCACTGCGGCTGCGCGGCCAGGGCGCGGGCGATCGCCACCGCGCGCTTGTACCCGGTGGAGAGATCGGCCGGGTAGGCGTCGCGCGCGTGAGCGATGTCCACCATCCCGAGCAGCCCGTTGACGACGTCTTCCTTGTTCTGAGCGTTGTAATCCTGGCGGAGTTCCAGGGAGAACAGTACGTTCTCGGCCACGGTGAGCGAATCGAAGAGCGCGCCGGACTGGAACACCATGGTCACCTTTCTGCGTATGCCCCGCAGCTCGGGTTCGGACATGTCGGTAATGTCCTCATACGCCACGATCACCCGCCCCGCATCGGGCCGCAGGAACCCCATGATGTGCGACAGGGTCACGGATTTTCCCACGCCGCTGCGGCCGATGATGGCCACCGTCTCGCCGGGGTTCACATAGAAGCTGACATCGGCTAAAACCGGCTTGTCGAACGTCTTATAGACGTGCTGGAATTCGATGTAGTGCGGGCAGGGGTCGCTAGGAGACATAGCGGGCCCAATCCTCGGGGGTGTTAACGTTTTGAAAAGGAGTGACTTGGGAGACCGGGAGAATCGCCAGACGGACCTCCAGCAAAGCCATCAGCGCCTTCCGAACGCCGCGCTGGAAGGCGGCTTCGAGGGCCGGGCGGGCGCGCCTGTGGTACACCGCGCACAACGGTTCGGGACGGCCCGAAGCCCCGGAGGCGACCAGCACGTCCTCGCCCGAGTCCTCCGCCTCCTCCATCAGCATACGCAGGAATTTGGCGGAAAGACCCGGCATGTCGCAGGCCGCCACCAGGTTCCAATCGGCGGACGTGTGCGCCAACGCCGTCAGGATCCCCCCGATCGGGCCTTGGCGCGGGTAGGCGTCCGGAATCGCCGGGAGACCGAGATGGCTGTACAGGCGGGGGCGCCCCACCAGCGTGACGCTGCCCGCCGCTTGTTTCACGGTTCGCGCCACCGACTCCACCAGCGCGCCGCCGCGGTACGGCAGCAAAGCCTTGTCGCGGCCCATTCGGGAACTGCGGCCTCCCACCAGCACGTACCCAGCCCGGCTCACAGGGAAATGATAGCATTGGCAAGAAGAAGGCAGACCGGGAGGGCCGCCCCACTGGGCGCTGCCGCGGGCTGGAAGCGCGGTCGCAGTTGTTCTATACTGGGGTAAAACATTTTAATGGCTTATTGTTTCAAAATTGGCTGTGGTTTGGGATTCGCGGCGGCGCTGTGCGCAGCCGGGCTGCCCGATGCGGGCCGGTTCAGACCGGAAAGTGTCGCCAGCGTGGTGCGGGCGAACCCGCGCACCGGCAAGCTGGTGAGAATCGTGCTGGGACAGGCCCCCGCCGCCGCCCGCGCGCCGGAAGCCGCGTCCTTCAAGGTCGCCGTGGAGCGGATCGCGGCCGAGCACTCGCTGCCGGCCGAGCTGATCCACTCGGTCATCCGGGTCGAAAGCAACTACAATCCGTACGCGGTCTCGCCCAAGGGCGCGCTGGGGTTGATGCAGCTAATTCCCGCCACGGCGCGGCGATTTGGCGTCTCCGATGCGTTCGATCCCGAGGAGAATATACGGGGCGGCGCCACGTACCTGAGGTATCTGCTGGATTTGTATAGCGGCAACTACACGCTGGCGCTGGCGGCTTACAACGCCGGCGAAGCCGCTGTGGCGCGGTATGGCGACGTGCCGCCGTTCCCGGAAACCAGAAACTACGTGAACTCGGTGGGCAGTCTGCTGGCTCGGCCAGGCGCCCGGCCCGCCGCGCCGCCGCTTCTGGCTCCCGATCCGAAACCCACGGACGCCGCGCCGGCCGGTCCGAGCCACATCCAGGAGGTTGTAGGCGCGGACGGCAGCGTGCGTTACGTTTCGCGTTGAAGCTATTGGCATGAAGCGGCTGGCGGCATTGGCGATTTCGGTTCCCCTGCTCTTGGCGCAAACCGATCGCGACCCGGTTCGTTCGGTGACCGCGGTTCGGCATTGGTCCTTGACCGGCGCCACGCGGGTGGCGGTCGAGGTATCGGGCGATTTCGAGTTCCGCACCGACCGCCTGCACGACCCCGAGCGGGTCTATTTCGACATCCTCAACGCCCGGCCGCGCATCGAATCGCGGCCTATCTATTCGGAGAATCCGGAAGACCGCCTGGTGAAGCGCATCCGCGTGGCGGAGACGGCCCCGGACGTGACCCGCATCGTGCTCGACCTGGCCGGGCCCGTCGAGGTTTCGGCTTCGCGGCTGGTCAATCCCCACCGGCTCATGATCGAATTGCGAGCCGCGGCCGGGCCGGCGGTTCCAGCCGCGGCGGAAGGCGAGCTCAAGACCGCCGCAAAATCCGAGCCTCCCAGGCCGAGCCAGGCGACGGCGGTTGTCAAGACGCCGCCCGCCGCCCCGCCGGACCAGCCTGGCCCCAACGCTCGCAAGACGCAAACGGCGAAGCGTGAATTTGTGCTCCCCGCCGGGCCCCCCAAGACCGCCTCAGCGGAACCGCTTCCCGCGCCGCCGGCGATCGGAAAGGCCGCCAAGCGCACCAGCGCGGGCGGAAGCTCCTTGACACGCGCTCTGGGGCTAAAGCTGGCCCGCGTGGCGATCGACCCGGGGCATGGCGGTCACGATCAGGGCACTGAAGGGCCCCACGGGCTGCTCGAAAAGGACTTGGTCCTGGACGTGGCGCAGCGCGTCGGAGCGCTGATCGAGGAGCGCATGGGCGCCGAGGTGATTTACACACGTTCCGACGATTCCTACGTCCCCCTCGAAGGCCGTACCGCCCTGGCTAACGAGAAGAAGGCCGACCTGTTTCTCTCCATTCACGCGAATTCTTCGTCAGTCGCCTCGGTAGCCGGCATTGAGACGTTCTACCTCAACATCACTGGCACCAAGTACGCCCTGGATGTGGCCGCGCGCGAAAACGCCAGCTCCCAAAAGTCGATCTTCGAGCTGTCCGACGTCATCCAGAAGATCGCCAAGGGCGACAAGGCGCAGGAGTCGAAGGAGTTCGCGGCACGCATCCAGGCGGCGCTCTACGCCTTCGACGTGCGCAACGTTCCCGCGTCGAAGAACCGGGGCGTGAAGACGGCGCCGTTCGTGGTGTTGATCGGAGCCAACATGCCCTCGGTTCTGGCGGAGATTGGGTTTATAACCAACCCTCGCGAAGAGGCCTTGTTGAAGAAACCCGACTACCGGCAGAAACTGGCCGAGGCGCTTTACCGCGGAGTGTCGCGGTACGCCGACAGCCTGAGCCATTTTCAAATGGCCCAGGTTCCAGGCGGCGCCAAGGCTGCGGCGCAGGCCGCCGGGCGGCCGGTTCAATCCAACCAGTAGTTACCGTCCTGTCTTCTTGTTGCCTGCGCCGGTCCTGGATGGCCGCATCACTCGCGCCCGACGCGCAGCCGGCCCAACTCCTCTATGATTCGGCGCCGGACTTCGTCCCGCAGCGCCGTACTCCCCTTGATGTACCAACCATCGACGGACACGGCCTTGAGGACGCGCAGTTGCACAACGCTGCTCCCGCCGAAGATCCAGGAATTCCTCGGCAGGGCGGTGGCCGAACCCTCCACCACCAGCGGGAGTATCGGGACTCTTTCCCGAATGGCCAACTGGAACGGTCCTTCGCTGAAAGGCAGGACCTGCCCGTCGCGCGATCGCGTGCCTTCGGGGAAGCAAACGATGGAGCAGCCGCGTCGCAGGAATCGGGCGCATTGCAGCAGCGCCTTCGCGCCTTTGCGCCGGTCGGACCGTTCGACGGGAACGTCTCGCGCCATGCGGAGCATCCATCCCACGAACGGGCGCCGGAACAGTTCGGCTTTGACCAGCCATTTCGCGTCCACCCTCAAGTGGGAAATCACCGGGATATCCGCCATGGACTGATGGTTGCTCACGATCACATATACTTGGCCGGGGGCCAGGTTTTCACGGCCGGAAATGCGAATCCGCCATGGGTTGATCTTCGCCAAAGCGCGTCCGAGGCGGCGGAACCAGCGCCCGGTGCGCAACCGGCGGGGATCGCGGTCAAACAGCCAAACCGCAGCCAACAGCGGCGTCCAGGACAGAACCAGAACCGCGGACGCGGTCCAAATCCAAACCGATCGAAGCAAGCGTAACATCCGAATCCAGCGGCTTATACCATCCGATTCTCGCACGCGCCGCGCCTATCTTGGGCAAACGCCCAAATGCCAGTCTGCAACTCATTGAAACAACACGATTTTGAAAATCGATTTGGGCAAAATGCCCAAAATGGGCCGCACGGCGCGGGTGCAGGCTGATTGACTCTCGGGGACTCCGGTGATCACCGATCCCGACAATCATCGGTGACGGCGCAACCCGCGTCGACTTCGCCCACAAGCAGGTGGGCCAGTAAGTCCCTACCCGAGCGCGGCGCCCACTTTCTCCAAAATCTTCTTGTAGAGGCCCGTGCTCCCGATGCCGACTAAACCCATGCCGAGTTTCCAGGATGCAGCGGCACCCGCCGGCGAGAAGTACGATTGCCCAATTGGCGTGTGATCCGCAATGATGACAACGCCGCCAATCGCGACGAGGGTGTACCGGCAAGCGAGTGTTTGTCGATTCAGCATAGCAGAACACTCAGCCTTGCTCTATGAACCCCCGCAGCGGGCGACACATCGAGCCGTTGAGATCGGTGCCGAGACACCGAGGTATGGAAGCGCGTCTTGGCGGATGGTTGAAAGCTGATGGCTGATAGCTGCGCCGCCGGCGCTGGACAAACCCGCCGTCGTCTAGCTATTGTGATCGGGTGCGGGCTGATCCACGGGCGGACCTCGCGTTGGCGTTTGGGCGCGGCGGCGAGATCCGCCTGGCGGCGGCGCCGGGGCGCGTGAACCTGATCGGCGAGCATATCGACTACCACGGGTTGCCGGTCCTGCCCATGGCTCTCGGCCGGCGCATCCGCGTGGCGTTCCGGCCCCGAACCGACCGCCTGATTCGCGCCATCAGCGAGGGCTACGGCCGGCGCGAGTTCGAATGGACATCGGAACTGACGCCGGTTCCGGCGGGCGATTGGGAGAACTACCTGCGCGCGGCGGCGCAGGCCGTCGGGGGGAAATGGGGCGTTGGAGCCGGTCTGGACGCGGCCATTGCTTCGGACTTGCCGCCGGCCGCCGGCCTGTCTTCGTCTTCCGCGCTGATCGTGGCTTTCACGCTGGCGCTGCTGCGCGCGAACGGGCTGCGCGCCACTTTTGAGGAGCTGATGGAGGTGCTGCCGGAAGGCGAGCATTTCGTGGGGACGCGGGGCGGCGGCATGGACCACGCCGCTTCGCTGGCCTCCAGGGAAGGTTGCGCCGCGCTGATCTCCTTCGACCCGCTTTCCGTGCGGGCGATTCCGATACCGGAGGACTGGGGCTTCCTGGTGGCCCACAGCACGCGCACGGCCGAGAAATCCGGCGCGGTGCGGGAGGCGTACAACGCGCGGCGCCGGGCGGGAACGGCTGCGCTGGCGCGGCTGGGGTTTGCGTCGTATCGTGAGGCAGTGGAGAGTGGGGCAGACCAGGAAGAACAATGGCCTGAACCGAGGGAAGGCAAGAAGGCAGACCGGGAGGTCCGCCCCACCAAGAGGGCAGACCACGAAGAACGATGGTCCGCCCCACTTGTCGCACTGGAGCGCGATGCGTTTCTTCACGTGACCGGCGAGACGCGGCGCGTGACCGCGGCGGTGAAGGCCATGGATTGCGGCGATGCGGCGAGTTTCGGCCGCCTCCTGCTGGAATCGCACGCCAGCTTGCGCGACCGGCTTCGGGTCAGTTGCGCCGAGCTCGACCGGCTGGTGGAGGCCGCCACGGAATCCGGGGCTGCCGGCGCGCGGCTCACGGGGGCTGGTTTCGGCGGGTGCGCGGTGATCTTCGCCGCTAAAAGCGACCTTCCGGCGGTGCGCGAGGGGTTGATGGAACGTTTTTATTCGAAGAGGGCAGGCCAGGAGGCCTGCCCCACGATCATCGAGGCGGAACCTGGGCCGGGCGCCCTGTACATGGAGAACCCATAGCACATGCGGCTTCACGCGATCGACTGGATCATCGCTCTGCTTTCCGTCGGCGTCTGCTTCGCGCCGGCGCTGTTCTTCGGAAAGCGGTCCGGAAAGAACACCGCCGAGTTCTTCGCGTCCGGGCGGTCGGTTCCCTGGTGGCTGGCCGGCATATCGATGGTGGCCACCACGTTTTCGAGCGACACGCCGAACCTGGTGGCCAACTTCGTCCGCACCCAGGGCGTCGCCGGCAACTGGCAGTGGTGGGCCTTCACGCTCACGGGCGTGGCCACGGTTTTCTTTTACGCGCGCCTGTGGCGCCGCTCCGGCGTCCTCACCGATCTCGAGTTCTACGAGCACCGCTACTCGGGAAAGGCCGCCACGGCGGTGCGCGGCTTCCGCGCCGTCTACCTGGGGCTGTTCTTCAACTGCATGATCATGGCGACGGTGAACCTGGCGGCCTGTAAGATCGCCGCCGTGCTGTTCGGTTTCGACCGCTGGCAGACCTTGCTGGCGGTGGGCCTGTTGAATGTGATCTTCGCGGCGCATTCGGGACTGTGGGGCGTGCTGGTCATCGACATGTTCCAGTTCTTCATCAAGATGTCGGCGGTGATCGCCGCCGCATACTTTGCGGTGACCCTGCCGCAGGTGGGCGGCCTGGGCGGGCTGGTGGAGAAACTCTCGCACGTCAAAGGCCCGGGCGGCCTCAACTACCTGAACATGCTTCCGGATTTCTCGAGCAACTGGACGCTCGCCGTAGCCATCTTCATCATGCCGCTCGCGGTGCAGTGGTGGGCGGTCTGGTACCCAGGCGCGGAGCCGGGCGGGGGGAGCTACATCGCGCAGCGGATGCTGGCCTCGAAATCGGAGAAGGACGCGCTCGGCTCCACGCTGTTCTTTAACGTCGCCCACTATGTGTTGCGGCCGTGGCCCTGGATTCTGGTGGGGCTGGCGTCGCTTATCGTCTACCCGCAACTGTCCGACATTCAGAAGGCTTTTCCGAACCTCGACCCCAAGTTGCTGGGCCACGACATCGCCTTTCCGGCCATGCTGCGGTTTCTGCCCGCGGGCTGGGTGGGGCTGATGCTGGGCGGGCTGGTGGCCGCCAATTCCTCGACCATTCTCACGCACCTGAACTGGGGAGCGTCCTACCTGGTTCACGATTTCTACCGGCGGTTCGTCCGGCCCGACGCGAGCGAGCGGCACTACGTGCTGGCTGGAAGGATGGCCACCGTACTTCTTTTTGTGTGCTCCTCCTCGCTGGTTTTTGCGCTCGATACCGCCAAGGACGCGTTCAACCTCATCTTGCAGGTGGGCGCCGGCACCGGCCTTCTGTACTTGCTTCGGTGGTACTGGTGGCGGATCACGGCCTGGTGCGAGATCGTGGCCATGGTGAGTTCTTTCGGCATCTCGGCGGCCTTCCTGATCCTGCACAAGAACGGTGTGATTGTCCCCTCCGACCAGCAGTTGGTGATTACCGTGGCGTTCACCACCGTCTGCTGGTTGATCGCGGCCTACGCCGGCCCCCAAAACGATCAAGCGATGCTGATAGACTTCTACAAGAAGATCCACCCGTTTGGGCCGGGCTGGCGCCGCATTCGGTCGATTGCGGGCGTTCCCGAGGCGGAGGCCGTGGAGTATGCCAGGCGCGATAATATCCCGCTGGCATTGATCGGCTGGTCCGCGGGATGCGCCATGATCTGGTCGGCGCTGTTCAGCGTCGGGAACCTTCTATACGGGCGAATGGGATTGGCCGCCGTCCTCTTGGCGGTGTTCATTGCGTCCGGGTCCATTGTGATACGCGTGGTCAACAAACTCTGGAGTTAGCGGAGGTCAAGCTATGGACGAGGAACGGAAATCTTCGCGGCGCGACATGCTGCGTATGGCGTCGCTCGCTTCCTTTGGAATCGGGATGGCGGAGGCCGCCGGCGCTCCGCAAGAATCCGCGGCCGCCAACGTCGCGGAGATGAGGTTCGAGGCGAAAGACACGGTGCGCCTGGGGGTCATCGGCATCGGCGGCCGCGGCAATTCGCTGATCGATAATTTCTCGGCGATCCCGCAGGTGCGAATCACGGCGCTCTGCGACGTGATCCAGGCGAAGACCGAGGCTGCGCGGGACAAACTGGTGAAAGCCGGCAAACCGGCGCCGGCGCTCTACTATTCGGGCGACCATGCCTACGAACAACTGGTGATGCGCGACGATATCGACCTGACGCTGATCGCCACGCCTTGGATCTGGCACGTGCCCATGGCCGTCGCGGCCATGCGGGCGGGCAAGCACGCCGGCGTGGAGGTGCCCGCGGCGCGGACGCTCGACGACTGCTGGCTGCTGGTCAACACGTCGGAGAAGACGCGCCGGCACTGCATCCAACTGGAGAACTGCTGCTACGGGGATAACGAGCTGATGGCGCTGCTGATGGCGCGGGCCGGCCTGTTCGGCGAGCTTACGCACGCCGGGTGCGCCTATAACCACGACCTGCGCAGCATTCTTTTCAGCGCGGAAGGCGAGGGCCTGTGGCGGC
Organism: uncultured Acidobacteriia bacterium; assembly: GCA_903882645.1. GTDB lineage: Bacteria > Acidobacteriota > Terriglobia > Bryobacterales > Bryobacteraceae > BOG-224. The sequence continues at coordinate 26,964 of CAIRXZ010000076.1, forward strand.
GGGCGGAGAACGTGGCGCGCAACGGCAACCTGTATCCCACGCACGGTCTCGGGCCGGTTGCGAACTACCTGGACATCAACCGCGGCGACCGGTTCGACTACATGGTGTCGGTGAGTTCGCTCTCGGCCTCGTTGCAGGCCTACCGGCAGGCGAAGATCCCAGCCGCCGACCCGCGCCAAAGGGAGATCTACCGCAACGGCGACCTAAACATCAGCCTCATCCGCACCGTCAAGGGACGCCTGATCGAGCTGGAGCACAACGTCGCCGAGCCACAGCCATACGACCGCATCAACCTGATCGCGGGTACGAAGGGGATCTTCCGGGACTACCCGCCGCGCATCTACCTGGATGGCGCGCGCCGTGAGGAGTTCGGCCCGCTCGACCCGTACAAAGAGCAGTACACGCATCCTTACTGGAAGAAGGTGGGCGATCTGGCCAAGGAACTGGGCGGGCACGGCGGCATGGATTTCGTGATGGCGTACCGTCTGATCGAGTGCATGCGCTTGGGGACCGCGCCGGACATCAACGTCTACGACGCCGCGGCGTGGAGCGCGCCCGGTCCGATGAGCGAGTTGTCGGTGGCGCAGGGCAGCGCGCCCGTCCCGTTCCCCGATTTCACGCGGGGCGCGTGGCAGACGGCCCCGCGCACCATGCCCGTGTAGGCCGGCCCCGGATCAGTAACTCAATCCGTATCCGTACTTGAACAGGGGGTCGTAGTTAGGGCTGTTCATGTTCAGCGGCAACTGCGCCATGGCGCGCGGCCAGGAGAACGACAGCTTTCCGGTAGGTTTGAAGTCGCCGAACAATACGTCGGCCACGCCCTGGCCTTCCGTGCCGGGGAGCCACGCGGCGACCAGAGCATCGCTTTTGTCGAGAGCGTCGCCGAGAATCATGGGCCGGTCGGAAATCAGGATGGTCACCACGGGGATGCCCGCGCTCTTCATGTTGGAGACGGCGTCCAGGTCCTCTTTGGCCAGAGCCAAGTCGGCGCGGTCGCCGCGGCCTTCCGCGTAAGGCGTCTCGCCGATCGCCACCACGCCCACCGTGGCGCCGGCCGCGCCGGTTCCATCCTTCGAAAAGGTTACTTGCGTGTCGTTGCCCACTGTGTTCTTGATGGCGGCGAGGATGGTCGTGCCGCCGGGCGTGACATTGCCGCTTCGGCCTTGCCAGGTGATGGTCCATCCTCCGCATTGGTTGCCGAGGTCGTCGGCGTTCTTGCCGGCCACGTGAATGCGCGCGGCCTTCTTCGAGAGCGGCAGAGCCTTCTTGTCGTTCTTAAGCAGCACCAGGGATTGGCGCACGGCGTCGCGCGCCACGGCCCGGTGTTCGGGCGAGCCGAAGCTCTTTTGAAGGGCGCGGTCCGCGAGCTGCGAACGGTTATTGTCCATCAGCCCCATGGCGAACTTGACCCGCAGGATGCGGGTGACGGCGTCGTCGATGCGCGCCATCGGCACCTTGCCCTCGCCCACCAGCGCCTTCAGGTCGGCGATATATTCGCGATGGCGGGCGTTGCCCGCAACCATGCCCATGTCCATCCCGGCGTTGATGGAGATCCCGATGGCTTCTTTGTAGTCGCGGGTAATCTGGTCGATGGCGTTGTAATCCGAGATCAGGAAACCCTGAAAGCCGAGTTCGCCCTTGAGGATCTCGGTGAGCAGCCGGCGGCTGGCCGAGGCCTTTACGCCGTTCCAACTGCTGTAGGACGGCATGATGGAGCCGACGCCGGCTTGAATCGCCGAAATGTAGCCCTGGAGGTGAACCTTGCGGAGCGTGGCTTCGTCGACTTTCGTATCGCCCTGGTCGAGGCCCCGGCCGCCCTGGGACGAACCGAACGCCGTTCCGCCATCGCCCGCGAAGTGCTTGGCGCAGGCAAGAACCGCGAGCGGGTCCCGCAAGCCGGCGCCCTGGAAGCCGCGCACGGCCGGTCCGGCGAGCTCCTTCACCAGCGCCGGGTCCTCGGAAAAGCCTTCGTACGTCCGGCCCCAGCGGATATCCTGCGGCACGGTCACGCACGGCCCGAAAGCCCACTGGATGCCGGTAGCGCGCACTTCCTCGGCGGTGATCCGTTCCACCTTCTCCACCAGAGCCGGATTGCGCGTGCATCCCAACCCGATGTCGTGCGGAAAGACGACCGCGCCGAGCACGTTGTTGTGGCCATGCACCGCATCCACGCCGTAGAGGATGGGGATGCGCAGGCGAGTCTTCTGCGTGTGGGCCTGCACGGAATCGTAGTGGTCGGTCCAGGCCTGGAGGGTGTTGCCCGCGCGCGGGTCCGTATCGCCGCCGCTCAGCACCGATCCGAGAAAGTAGTTCTCGATATCGGACTGGTCCCCGATCGCGCTGTAATCGGGCTGGGTCATCTGGCCGATCTTCTCGTCGAGCGTCATCTGAGCCAGCAGCTTCTTGACGTCCGGATCGTAGGAGGAAAGCGGCCGGGGCTGAGGCGGCGCGGCGGACGTGACCGCGTGAAACAAAACGGAGCAGGCGACGGCCGCGGCGCCGGCGGCGAGGATCACCCGCAGATGGGCGGCGTTCTTCATTGAGGACTTCTCCGGAACTGGCTTGGGGCTTTGAAAAACGCTTCCTCAGCAGAATTTGTGGGGCGATTCTGGCTCTGGGAGTCGTCCCAAGTTGTGATACAGGGCAATTTCCATGGCGTCGAAGGTGCGAAAGCCGTAGGATCGTCTGGTAACCACTCGGATTTTGTTGTTGAGGCC
>CAIRXZ010000077.1 GCA_903882645.1 uncultured Acidobacteriia bacterium
GGAGCAGTTCGGTCCTGCGCGTTTCCAAATTGGGAAGGGACTGAGGCATGGGCCTCCTTTCTAGAAGTATTATATACTTCTAGAATTGCCGAAACAATCCAGCCTCCGCGAAAAGCTCCAACATTCATGTCGCACACCCCCTGTCCGGTGTGCCCTCGCGTTGCGCCTTCATTCCGATAGAATAGAGACTTCGGCATATCGTGTGCTTTCTGCTCCCCGGAAGAAGCACTGGGATTGAGACTCTATCTGGATGCCTGTTGCTTGAACCGTCTGACGGACGACCAGAGCCAACCCCGCGTTCGCAAGGAAGCCGCCGCGGTTGAAGCCATTCTTCGCATGGTATGCGAAGGGCGTGCAACCTGGGTTAGCAGCACTGCACTGGAGATCGAGATCAGCCGCAACCCCGATGCGAACAGGCGACGCGATGTTGCCGCTTTGCTCGTCTTCGCCAATGAAGTCGTGGTCCCACGACCACCTTCGGCCGGGCGCGCCGCGTTCCTTCAAAAGCTCGGGTTCGGCGCCTTCGACGCCCTGCATCTAGCAAGCGCCGAGCACGGCCAAGCCGACGTTTTCCTGACAACCGACGACGGTCTGCTGCGCCGGGCCGCGCGATACGGCAACGAGCTTCGCATCCGCGTCCAGGACCCGGTATCCTGGTATCAGGAAGTGGAACCATGAGCCTCCTCGAAAAGATGAGCGATGAAGACTTCGAGCGGCATGCCCTCGCGATTCTGAAGCGCGAGCTGGGACTGGACGGTTTGGCGCGCTTCCTGCGCCTGTATCGGTCTGGCTCTGGCGACTACACCCGTGATCGTCACCGCTGGCTGGAAGGCGCCACGATTCGGGAAATCATGGCCGAAGTGGAGCGGCGGGACAAGCCGGCTGCTTAGGAACGTTCCGCTGAACCGGCCCCGCTGCTTGTGTAAGCATTGTGGCCGGAACCCTGCGTTGTGGACGAGATAACGGGCTTCCTGGAAACTACGCCCACGTCGTCCCCGGACGGCACCCACGCCGGCCTCCTGCCGCGGACCAGAGGGTCCGCCCCGCCAACCCGCGCTTTTCATGAGATTCCGCGGGGCCGCCGGCCAACAAACCCAAAGAAGGCAGGGTCGAAAAACCAACACAGGCGTCGGCGTGCGTCTGTGGAGCGAGCCTCCGGCTTGCCATGCCGCCATTCCTGGCGGCATTGGGCCGGCTGACAGATGCCGGCAAGAAAGCCGGCATGGCAGGCCGGAGGCCCACTCCACGGGGGCGGCATGGCCGTTCAAGTTTTTCATGAGATTCCGCGGGGCCGCCGGGCAACGACCCAAAGAAGGCAGACCAGGAGGTCCGCCCCACGCCCCGCGCGGCGATAAGCTGAAGTGTCAGCCTATGACATCCACCGCCGTCTCTCTCGCCGCGCGGCGAGCTTACGCCGAACGCATTGGGAACGAAGCCGGGCAGGCGCCTTGGTGGGACGCCGTGGTTCTCACGGCGAGCTCCCAGCGCCAGGCCGATTGGTACGGCGATGAGATCGGCCGCCGCCGGAACCAGGGCAAGATTCCCCCGGCGCTGTATCTGGTGGCGCCGGATCCCGATGGCCGTCGCATTGGAAGCGGCGGCGCCACGCTGAACGCTCTCCGTGCGCTGGAGCCCCAGTTGGCGCGCGGGTGGCGGGATTCCCGCGTCCTGATCGTGCATTCCGGCGGAGACTCGCGGCGCCTTCCGCAGTATTCGCTTTCGGGCAAGTTGTTCGCCCCGCTGCCGGTGAGGACGCCATGGGGCGACGTCAGTACCGTCTTCGACGAATACCTGGCGCTTTCCTGCGGCTGGGTGGAGCGGCTGCCATCGGGCCTGATGGTGGCATCCGGCGACGTGGTGCTCACCTTCGATGCGGGCGCGCTCGACTGGTCGCGGCCCGGCGCCACCGGCGTGGCGCTCCGGCAGCCTGTCGAGGTCGGCTCGCGGCACGGGGTATACATCGCCGACCCTGGCGGGCGCGTGTACGCTTTCCTGCAAAAGCCGGCGGCGGCTGAGATTGCCGCGGCCGGAGGCATGCTGGCGGGCGGGATGGCGGCCGTGGACAGCGGGCTGATCCGCTTCGATCCGGAACTCGCGGCGAGTCTGGCCAAGCTGGGCGCCGGCGCGGGCGCCGGCGTCCCGTTCATGGATCTATACCGCCATTTCACCCTGGCCTTGACCGGGCAGTGGAAGATCGGCGAAGACGAGCAGTGGGCCATCCGCGAGCTGCACGCCATCCTGGCTGGCCAGCCCTTTTGGTGCTCGGTTCTGGACGGCGATTTCACCCACGTCGGCGCCACCCAGGCGCTGCATAAGCTGCTCACCGGCGACACTGGCTTCAGCCGCCTCTACGAAGCCCGCCAGCGGATCGAAATCGCCCAGCCCGAAGGCGTCCGCTCGGCGGGCGTCATCATCGATAGCGTGCTGGCGCCGGGCAGCGAGCTGGGAGTGAACGCGGTTGCCATCGAATGCGACCTCAAAGCGCCCGTCACCATCGGGCGCGGCGCCATCCTGCATGGAGCCTGGGGCTTGACCGGCGCCGTCGAAGTGCCGGATGGCACCGTGGCGCACCAAGTCCCCGTGGCGGCGCCCGGGCGCCCCCCGGGCGTAGTCGTTCGGGTTTATGGCGTCGCGGACGATCCGCAGTCCGCGGTGTGGTTCGGCCGCCCGCTGGCCGAGCATCTCGCCCGGCTCGGACTGAACGAAGAAGCCGTCTGGCCCGGCATCCCCCATCCGGAGCGCATTCTCTGGAACGCCGAACTGTTCCCGGTTGGGTCAGTGGCGGATGCGTGGCGCGCGGCCCGCTGGCTGATCGGCTCGGCCGGCGTGTATTCGGCCGAGGAGTGGCGGCGAACTCCCCGTCTCTCCCTGGCCGGCAGCGCACAGTGGGCCGACCGGCGGTGCGCGTCCGAACTGCACCTGCGGCGGATGCACTCGGCGTGGGAGCGGACGGCGGTCTCGCTGGCGCGCAGCGGCGCGGATATTGGCCCGTTGCTGTCCAACGCGCCTGGAGTACTGCCGCTGGCGGTTGCCGGGCGCGAGGTGGAGGCCGAAGCCGCGAGGATGCCGGAGGGCGCGGCCACCGCGGCGGCCAGCCTCTATTACCGGGCCTCGCTTTTTTTTGCCAAGGCCGGCTTGTTGGAGGAAGCCGACCGCCTGCAGGCGGCCGCCTTCGAGCGCGTGCGGGACGCGGTGCACGCCGGGGCCGCGGATCGCGGCGCCTGGGGGCCGCTTGGAGAATGGGCCTGCGATGAGGTGTCCGCCGAGGCGCCGCCGCGCATCGATCTTGGCGGCGGCTGGTCCGACACGCCGCCCTTCTGCCTGGATTGGGGCGGAACGGTGCTCAACATCGCGGTGGAACTGAACGGAGCGTGCCCCATCCGGACCGTGATGCGGCGCGTCGCCGAGCCGGAAATCCGCTGCTCGGCGCGAGAGTCCGCCGAAACCGTGGTCTACTCGACCGCCGAACAGGTGCTGGCGCCGGCCGATCCGGGGTCGCCCTTCACGATCCCGCGCATGGCTCTGGTTTTGGCGGGCGTCGTCAAGCCCGGTCAGGAGCTGCGGCGCGTCCTGCGCTCCCGCGGCGGAGGGCTGGAGATCTCCACGAGCGTGGACCTGCCTATGGGCTCGGGTCTCGGAACCAGCAGCATCCTCTCCGCCACCGTGCTGCGCGCCCTGGCCGCCATGGGCGGCGTGACGCTAAACGATTTCGCCCTGGCCGATGAGGTCTCGCGCCTGGAGCAAATGATGACCACCGGCGGCGGCTGGCAAGACCAGGCGGGCGGGATTTTCCCGGGCGCCAAGGTCGTGACCTCCGGCCCCGGCCTGCGGCAGCGGCTCCGCGTCGAGCCGATACGCTGGTCTCCGGAGCGCGCGCGGGAGTTTTCCCAACGGCTGGTGCTCTATAACACCGGCATCCAGCGCATGGCCAAGAACCTGTTGCGCCAGGTGGTCGCCAGGTACCTGGCGCGCGAAGTCGGGACCGTGCAGGCCCTTCACGGCATCAAGACGCTGGCCACGGAGATGGCCTTCGCCATGCGGGATGGCGAATGGGGCTATCTGGGCGATCTGCTCGACCGGCATTGGCGGCTCAACCAGGTCCTCGACCCGCACACCACCAACGCCCCCATCGACAACCTTCTGGCGCGCGCGCGGCCATTCGTCTACGGCGCGAAGCTGGCCGGCGCGGGCGGCGGCGGCTACCTCATTCTCCTGGCCCGCGGTCCGGAGGAGGCTGCCGCGCTACGCAAGGAATTGGGCGAGGCGGAGTCCGTCGCCATCGCGCCACAAGGCCTGCGCGTTCGCGCGCGCCCGCGCTGAACGGCGCCGGCGAAGCAGGCCGGGAGGCCCGCCCCGTTAGCGTTTCACGAGGCGGATTTCGAAGAGCTTAGGCCATTGCTTGCCGGTGACGAAAAGCCGGTTGGTCTTGGCATCGTAGGCGATGCCGTTCAGCACGTCGCCCCGGCCTTCCACGGAGTGGCCGTCGGGAGTGGCCAAGCCCGCCAGGCTGATCCATCCGGTCACTTTGCCGGTGGCGGGATCGATGCGGGCGATGCGGTTGGTCTGCCAGATGTTGGCATAGATCTCACCCTTCACCCACTCGAGCTCGTTCAGGTTCTTCACGGGACGCCCGCCGTCGGTCACGGTAATGCGGCCGGTCTCCTTCAGGGTCTCGGGGTCCCAGAACCGCAGCTCCGGCGTGCCATCGCTCATGACGATCCGCTTGCCGTCCTGGGTAAGCCCCCAGCCTTCGCCCCTGTACGGGAATTCTCCGCGCGGGGTGAAGGAGTCAAGGTCGTAGATAAAGCCCGCCTCAGCCTGCCAGGTCAGCTCAATGAGCCGGTTCTTCCAGTTGACGATGCCCTCGCCGAAATACGGGTCCGGGACAGAGCGCATCTGAAGCACCTCTCCGGTTTCGAGCCGCACCTTGCGGATGGACGACTGGCCGGGCAGGCCGGTGCCCTCGTAGAGGAAACCGTTCAGATAGAACAGGCCCTGCGTAAAAGCGGAGGGGTCGTGCGGGTAGGTGTGGACCACCTGGCAGGCGTATTCGGGGACGCCGCCGGCCTCCGAGGCGGGACCGCACGCGCAGGCCGCGAGAGCGGCGGCCACGATTAGAGTTCGCATGGTTAGAATCAAGGGTAACAGAACACAAAGGCCCGGGAGGCCCGCGCCATTGATTCACCGCGCGGGCCGATTGAATGATCGGGCCGGGCCGGGCTGTCGCCCGGCTGATGACGCCGGAAGGCGTCATCGCGGGCCAAAGGGCCCGACCCCACATGGGTGGCGCAGAGGCGGAGCACTCAGTCCGGGACGATTTCGAGATAGTCGAGGGGGGCGGGTTCGCCGGCGTTGGGGACGGCCTCGATGCGGATCTGGTCTCCGGGGCGGAGGGCTACGCCGCGGATGACGCGCCGGGTGGACGAGGAAGAATCGATGCGCGCGGTGGGAAGGCGATCGTTGGCGGTCCATTCGTCGACCATCTGACCGGCGACCTTCAGCCGGAAGCGCGACGCTCCGTTGTTCTGGTCGAAGTACTGGACGTGGAGCGTGTACCACCCGGGCGCGCCGCTGTAAGCGAGAACCGCGGCGCACTCGGAGGCAGCGCAGGCGACGGCCTTTCCGCCGGAGGCATCTTCGGGCGGCGTGACGTCGCGAACGGCGTAACCCTCGAGTTGCATCGACTCCGCTTCGAAGCGGCCGGGGTAGCGGCCGACCCGGCCCTTGGCATCGGGGATGCCGGAGGCGCGGAAGAACCAGTTCGTCACGGCGTCGCGCCACACCACCGCCTGGCTGGCCTGATACTCGAGTTGCGCCAACACTTCGCGATAGCGCTGTTCGTCGACCGCTCCGGCGAGCGACTCCCACTGGCGCGCGTACCCGGCCACGGCGTCGGCGCCCTCGTAGTGGGAATCGTAGATGTACTGAATGACGGTCTTGCCGGAGCGCAGCGGGTACGCGTAGGGGACGTGATGGAGGAACAGAAGCAGATCGTCCGGGCAGGCGCCGAGGGATTCGTAGAGGCTGGCGACGGCGGGCCGGTACTGTCCGATGAAGCCCGTGCCGGCGGCGACGGTGCGGTCCATGCCGACGCCTTGCTCGTCGGCGCGGTGCCACTGGCCCCAACCGTTGCGCTCGGAGGCTTCCACGTTGACGCCGTAGTGATTTCCGGTGATGTCGGTAAGGGTTTGCAGGCCGAGGGGGCCGGTGTAGTTCTCGTAAGTGCGCCAGGAATCGAGCTGGATGCCGCCGACCGCCGCGAAAACCTTGGGGTCGTCTCCAAAAGTGAGCTGGGTCCACTCGCCGGCGATGCGTTGCGAGCTGAGATCCGGATCCCACGCGAGGCGCCCGAAGGCGTAGAGGTTCGCCTGGGACAGGTGATTGCCGGACCAGTTCTCGTCGAGGCCCACATTGGCCACGCCCACGAATCCGCCGGTGGGACGGCGGAAAACTTTGCCCGCGACCAGGGCCTTCACGGGAGCCGGGGAATCGCCCGCGCGCATGTCGAAATCGAGGGTTTCCTTCCACATGGGCGCGAGAAAAACGGTATGGCGGGCCTGGCCCATGTACTCCTGGGTGATTTGCAGCTCGATGGCCTGGTTGGTATGTTCGAGGGCGCCGAACAAGGGCGAAGCCGGCTCGCGCACCTGGAAATCGATGGGGCCGTTCTTGATTTGGACGACGGCGTTGAAGTCGAACTTGCCGTCGAGGTCCTTGAAGTTGTCGCAGGCGGCGCGGGCGCGGTCGTTCTTGGGGTTTTGCCAGTCCATGTGGTGGTCGTAGACGAAGCCGCGATAGAAGATGAGGCCGCCGTGAGGCTGGAGTGCGCGGGCGACCACGTTGGCGGCGTCGGCGTGCGTCCGGCCGTAGGTGGAAGGGCCGACGCGTCCTTCCGAATCGGCCTTCAGGACGAAGCCGCCGAAATCGGGGACGGCGGCGTAGATCTCATCCGCCTTGGTTTTCCACCAATCGGCGACGCGCGGATCGAGCGGGTCGAACGTGTCCAGGCCGCCGAGCGTCTTGGGGCTTCCGAAATCGACCGCCAGCGCAACGCGAACGCCCCAGGGGCGGAGCGCGGCGGCGATGCGCGCCACGTGAGGAAGGAGATCGGACGCCAACAGCAGCGGATTGGCGTTGACGTTGTTGATGGAGCAGCCGCCGATGCCGAGGGATGCCAGAAGGCGGCCGTATTCGGCGACGCGGCCGAGATCCTCGCGCGAGCGCGATCCTTCCCAGAAAATGGACCGGCCGCCGTAGCCGCGCTCGATGGAGCCGTCGAGATTGTCCCATTGGTCGACCCAGCGGACGGGAGCGTAAGGCTCCTGTTTCTCATCGAGGCCGGCGACAGGCTCGTGGAGGGCGATCTTGCGCAGCAGGGCGAACGCGCCGTAGAGGACGCCGCGGTCGTTGGCGGCGGTGACGATGGTGTAGACGCGCCCATTGGCGCGGATGCTCTTCAGCCAAAAAGCGTCGGGAGCGAGGCTGCCGGAAAGGGCGGCTTGGGGGAAGGCCTCGCGCACGCGGTCGAGCGCGCCGAGCACGATGGCATTCTCGGCGGGCACGGCGGCGGCGGCTCGCAGCGTCCGGCCGAGCATGCCGCGAACGCCGCGGATTACCTCTTGGCGGGCGCTTAGGATGGGAGCGGCATCGCCCAGGCTTGCGACTACGGCGGGCACGACCACGCGATACTGCTGAAGGGACGCGCCGCGCAGGGCGGCGTAGCGCAACCAAGCGTCGCGGCCAGTCTCGGCGTGGAGGCCGGCGACCATCGCGAGACCGAAAAGCGCGCTCAGTTTCCCAGGCATGGCAATACGGGACCTCAACTGGCCGGGGGAGCGTTCCGAACCATGGGGCGTCCTTCCGCGCGCCGGATCGCGCGCATTTCACGATCCGGGCCGCCGGTCCTTTTCCCGGCCGCCTATTGCGCCCTGCCGCCGGCCGGGGGCATTCCCGCGCCAGCGGCTGGAGGCATTCCCCTGCCGGCGGGACGGGCAGGCGCCACGTAGCTCACCAGCTCGTCGACCGGCTTCTTCCCGGCCCACGCGATGCCGCGGAGCAATGTCCGCTGAATCTGCTCATTGGCGAAATTGGCGTAGGTGTGGCCCTGCATCCACACGAACGCTCGAGCGGGCTGCCCGCCGGGAAGCGCGTGCTCGTACGTCCACATCTGCGGCACGACTTCGCCCTTGTGGTCGCCGGCGCTACGCGTTGCCGCGATCACCGCGGTCGCCAGCACGTGGACTCCGGGATTTTTCGCCCAGGTCATCAGGAAGAAGGCTTCATCGGGAATGGTGATGTCGGACATGTCCTTCATAATGGGGTCGGCTTTATCCACGACCGTGTAGGGGATTGGCGCATCCAGGGTGTAGTTCACCTCGCCATGCTTCTTGGCGCCGCCCACGAGCGTCGCAAAATAGGCCGGATCCGGACCGCACAAAGAGTCGTGAAGACTGACCAGGCCGCCGCCACGTTTGACGAACGCCTCGAGCGCGGCCTTTGCGCTATCGCTTAGGAAGGCTGCGTCGCCCTTGTAAATCACGACGACGTCGGTATGTTCGAGGTCGGCGGCGCTGGGAGCATGCAAAGCGCCATCCACAACGGCCCCACGATCCGTCAGGACCTTGCTCCAGTCGGCAAGAAACTGCGGGTAGTCATGCTGACCGGCGCCATGGGACTTGAGACCCGACCAGATGTATATATGCATGCCATTGGGGTTCTGGCCCAGCGTCGGAGGAGCGCCCTGAGGGGCTGTGGGGCTTCCGGATTGCGCCCAGGCATATGGCTGCGCCATCCCTCCCAGGAACAACAGAAACAGAGCGCCGAGTACAAGATGCCGCCTCGTCACTCTTGGAAGTTTGCGGTCCGTCCCGCCCGCGTTAGTTGAGATCCCAGTCCAGGTTCCCGTCCTGGCGCAATTCCGTCCGCTTGTCATGGGTCACCACCTCGTGTTTGTTCAAATGGTTGCTATAGCGCTTGAATCGTCCCGGTCCCGCATCGACGCCTTCGGGCGGGAATTCCGGCGTGCCGGTCTTGGGCGGCGCGCATCCGAAGTCAGATAAGGTCCGCGCACTTGAGAGAGGGCCATGGTAGCGAAGTCCGAGTGGGTTGTCAATCGGCGAGGGCTAACGGCAGCGATTCCGCATCCGTGGCAGTTGGGTGCGGGCAAGCAGCGGTATCGAAAGGGATTCCGAGGTTTTGGGCGAGCTGGGCAACTTCGGATGGGCATTGGGTGGGCTTGGCGGGGTCCCAAGGGACGAAGGAGGGAC
>CAIRXZ010000078.1 GCA_903882645.1 uncultured Acidobacteriia bacterium
AGCATTTTCCAATTGAAGGATGAGCATGAAATCGGCTCCTTGACCGGAGAGAGCGGATAGGGGAATGAGGAGGCCGCGAAGCGGCCGATTTCCTTTCGTTTTTGGGTTCAGAGAGAGAACCGTTATCGTCATCGCGTGCGCCGGGTGGAAAAGTGGGAAACCGGTTTTTGGTTTTCCACTTTTCCAGGCGGTGCACGCCCAGGCGGTGGAAATGTGAGAATCCCGCCGGGTCTGCGGGATTTTCAAGGGGCTGTGGGAAGCGTGGAAAACCTGGGTTTGGTTTTCCACGCTTTCCACGGCCCCGGCATTTCCACGGCCCTTCGGCTCCGTCAGCGGAAAAGCGGTGGAACCGGAGACTGCACTTTGCATTGCCGCAGCAGCCGCGACTTGGCGGCATTCATCCTGCGCGCGAACTCGGTGTCGCTCAATGCCAGCGCCTCTCGTTCCAACTCCGCCAGGCGCAGACCCGGCTTGAGACATTGCTCGGCCCGCTCCAGCGATTTCAGCTTCTCGAACGGCGTCCGATAATCTTCCGTCTTGTATTGGCGCCGACGTTTGCCCCGCTCGTCCAGGCTTACCGTGGCAAAGCCGCAGGGCCGGTGAAAATTCAGATATGGATTTAGGTGCCGCGCATAGAACTTCCCGATCGCCTCGGCGTGCTCGCCCGCGATGTAGCCGTAGCCGATCAGCTTGCGGATCACCGCACCGTTCTTGCCTTCCACCAACGCATTGTCCTGGCTGCGGCATGCCCGGCTCTTGGTGAACTCCGCGTGCAGCTTTTCCAGCAGTTTCCGTACTCGATGATTGATGTACTCCGAGCCGTTGTCGGCGTGAAACCCCAGCACCACGAACGGAAACTGCTCTAGCACCGCCCCCAGCACTGGCAGCAGGTAGGTCTCGTTGACCTGGCTCGCGCAACCCACCACCTGCCACTGTGTCACGGCATCTACCGCGTTGATGTGATACACGCCCTTGGCCCCGTCCCAGTCGCCCTGATGCACCGTATCCACCCTCAGAAATCCGGGGCGGCCGTGCGGCTCGGGCCTGCGCCGCTCGCCGATGGCGATCGCCGTGGGCCGCGTCGGCTCGAACACCGCGGCCTGATTGCGGTAGCGCGCGCTGGCTCGCAAGTTGTACAGATGCGCCACGCTGATCTTCGCCAGTCGCTCGTACTGTGGGTTCCCATACTGCTCGTATGCGCGCTGAAATATGTGGCGCGTGGCCGGCCCGCTCAACCGCTCGTGCGCGCGGTCCACTTCCGCCAGAAGCGCGATGTCCTCGGCGGTGTACCGTGCCCTGAAGCAGTGCCGTTGGTACGGCGCAGCCCTCACCGCCCCCTGGTCGAGGAAGGCGCGGATGAATCGCGTCGTCTGCGCCGCGCTGCTCCCAGTCACTTTTTCCACATAGGCTCGCACCACACCGCGCTCCCCCTTGCCCAGCTCGCCGTAGTGCTGCGCCCGCAGCACACGATCCACCCAGGCGTATTTCTCGTCCCGGCCACACCCTGCAAATTCGATCAGTTGACTCGACTTGAGGAACTCCCGGATCTCTTCCCGACTTAGGCTTTCGGCATTCCACATCCGCACTTGCACCCGGCCGCGCCATGCCTACCCCATTCTTCCCCGTTTCATGCTCATCTTGCATTGGAAACCGCCCCAGCCAATTTGCCGGTTTCATGCTCATCTTGCATTGGACAATTCTTCGTAGCTACCGCAGCTTGCGCCTCCCATCGCCCTGCTGCTAGCGTGGAACTTCATGTCGCCCCCGGTTCCGAGTCCCGAAGAAGAACTTTATTGGCTGGCCCTCCGATTGATCCCGGGTCTCGGCGCCAGAACTTCCGGGAAACTGCTGCATCGCTTTCGCACGCCGCAGGCCATCTTCCGCGCGTCGCGCACGGAATTGGAAGGCGCAGGGGTGAGCGGGTCCGTGGCGCAGTCCATCGTGAGCGGGTGCGCGTTCGAGGATGCCGCTGCTCAGCGCGAAAAGATGGCGCTGGCCGGCGCCGTATTGATCACGCTCGGCGACGCGCGCTATCCGCGGGCGCTGCGCGAGATCTTCGATCCGCCGATTCTGCTTTTTGCGCGCGGCCGGGTGGATCTGCTCGACTCCATCTGCCTGGGGGTGGTGGGTACGCGGCGGCCCACGCCGTACGGACTTGCCGTTGCGGAGCGCCTTTCGGCCGACCTCTCGCACGCCGGCATGACCATCGTCAGCGGGATGGCCCGCGGCATCGATAGCGCCTCCCACAAGGGCGCCTTGGCGGCGGGCGGCAAGACCATAGCGGTGCTCGGTTGCGGGGTCGATGTGGTGTACCCGTCCGAAAACCGAAAGCTCGCGGCGGAACTGGCGGCGAAGGGTCTGATTGTCTCCGAGTTTCCCATGGGCGCGGTGGCGTTCCCGCAGAACTTCCCGATCCGCAACCGCATCATCGCGGGCGCCAGCGTGGGCGTGCTCGTCGTGGAAGGCGCGCAGTACAGCGGTTCGGCCATCACCGCGAAACTGGCCATGGACCAGGGGCGGGAAGTGTTCGCGGTTCCGGGCAACATCACCTCCAAGCTGAGTTGGGGACCGAACCTGCTGATCAAGCAGGGCGCCCGGCTGGTGCAGGACTGGAACGACGTGGTTGCCGAGCTTCCCGTCGAATCCCGCCGGCATCTAATAGAAGAGGGCCGAAAACGGATCGAAGCCGAGGCAGGCGCCGCCCCGTCCGCGGATCGGGCGTCCCCGCCGGCCGAACAGGGGCCGGAACTGGACGCCGTGGCCCGGCGGGCGCTCCAAACCCTCCAAGTGGACGCTTCGATTCACCTCGACGATCTCCTTGAAAAGGTGGAAGATGTGTCGCCTTCCGAGATGATCGCCGCGCTCTTCGAGCTGGAGATGCTAGGCTTGGTCAAGCAGCTCCCGGGCAAGAACTTTGTTAAAGTGTGGTAACGTCGTCTGGGGTCCGGCAATCGTCCTGAAGGCAGCAACGCGGCGTGGGGCGCCGCTTCCCGAAAGTCTGATATGGCAAACGCTTTAGTGATCGTGGAGTCGCCTGCGAAGGCGAAGACCATCAACAAGTATCTGGGCAAGCAATATATCGTCAAGGCCTCGCTGGGCCACGTCAAGGACCTTCCCAAGAGGGACTTGGCGGTGGACGTCGAACACGGCTTCGAGCCGCGGTATGAAGTCATCGATGGTAAGAAAAAACTCCTCAACGAACTGAAGCAGGCTGCCAGGAAAGTCGAGAACGTGTATCTCGCGGCCGACCCCGACCGCGAGGGGGAAGCCATCTGCTACCACCTCCAGGAGGAACTGCAAGGCGACAAGAAGAACGGCCCGCTTTTCTTCCGGGTGATGTTCAACGAGATCACGAAAAAGGCCGTCGAAAAGGCGTTCGAGAAGCCCGGGCAGATCGATAGTCACTTGGTCGATGCACAGCAGGCGCGGCGCGTGCTGGACCGCCTGGTGGGCTACAAGATCTCCCCGCTGCTCTGGGACAAAGTGCGCCGCGGCCTTTCGGCGGGACGCGTGCAGACGGTCGCGTTGCGCGTCATCGTCGAACGCGAGCGCGAAATCAGGGCCTTCGTTCCCAGGGAATACTGGACCATCGACGCCGAGTTGCAGGCGAAGAAGCCGCCCCATATTTGGGCGCGCCTGATCAAGCTCGACGGCCAGCCGGCCGAGATCGCCTCGCAACAAGGCTCCGATGACGCGCTGGCGCAGCTCGATGGCGCCGCCTACATTGTCAAATCGGTCGGGACGCGCGAAAAGAGGCGCAACCCGGTAGCGCCGTTCATCACCTCCACCTTGCAGCAGGAATCCGCCCGCAAGCTGCGCTTCAGCGTAAAGCGCACCATGATGCTGGCCCAGCGCCTCTACGAGGGCATCGAAGTGGGCAAGGAGGGATCCGCCGGCCTCATCACCTACATGCGCACCGATTCCACCCGCGTTTCGCAGGACGCGTTGAGCGACGCGCGGCTGTATATCGCCGAGCGCTATGGCAAGGAGTTCCTGCCGGAGGCGCCCAACATTTACAGGTCGAAGAAGGACGCGCAGGATGCGCACGAAGCCGTCCGGCCGACTTCCATGGCCTTCGCGCCGGAGGTGGTCGAGAGATACCTGGCCGAGGATGAGATGAAGCTCTACCGGCTCATCTGGAACCGGTTCGTGGCGTCCCAGATGATGCCCGCCCTCTACGACCAGACCACCATCGACGCCGCGGCGGCGGGCAAGGATGGAGTGGAATACCTGTTCCGGGCCACCGGCTCGGTGCTCAAATTCGAAGGCTTCCTCAAGGTCTACCAGGAAGGCAAGGACCAGGCCGACGAGGAAGACGAGGAGCTGAAGCATCGCCTGCCCGCGGTTGTGGAAGGCGAACACCTGCGGCTGCGCGCTCTCAAACCCGAACAACACTTCACGGAGCCGCCTCCGCGCTACAACGAGGCGACGCTGGTGAAGAAACTGGAATCCGACGGCGTCGGCCGGCCTTCCACCTACGCGTCGATCCTCTCCACGATCCAGGAACGCGAATACGTCAGGAAGGAAGGCGGACGGTTTGCGCCCACCGAGTTGGGCAAGGTGGTGACCGATCTTCTGCTCGAAAGCTTCGACGACATCTTCGAGGTGAAGTACACCGCGCGCATGGAAGAAGAGCTCGACGAGATCGAGGAGGGCAAGCTCGACTGGCGCGCGGCCATGGCCGAGTTCTACGAGAAGTTCGACCGGGACCTCAAGCACGCCGAAGAGCACATGACCGACATCAAGCGGATGGAGAGGCCCACCGACTTGAAGTGCGAGAAGTGCGGCAAGCCTCTGGTCATCAAATGGGGCAAGCACGGCAGCTTTATTGCGTGTACCGGCTACCCGGACTGCACCTACACCCGCGAGCTTACCGCCGACCTGACGGATGTTGGCGCCGCCGACCTGGCCGAACAGGCCGACGAGGAGTACTGCGAGAACTGCGGCCGCCCCATGGTTCTCAAGAAGGGCCGCTTCGGGACTTTTCACGCCTGCACCGGGTATCCCGACTGCAAGACCACCAAACCGATCGGCGGCCAACAGAAGAAGCCCGATCAACCCTTGGAAGAGAAGTGTCCGCAATGCGGCAACCACCTCGTCCTGAAAACCGGCCGTTACGGCGAGTTCACGGCGTGCAGCAACTACCCGACGTGCAAGTACGTGAAGCAGAAGACCATCGGCGTGAAGTGCCCAGAGTGCTCCGAAGGCGAGATCTCGGAGCGCCGTTCCAAGAAGGGCAAGACGTTCTACGGCTGCAACCGCTATCCGGACTGCAAGTTCGTGGCGTGGGCCAAGCCCGTGGCGGAGAAGTGTCCGCAGTGCGGCAGCCCCTACATGGTCGAAAAGTGGCTCAAAGCCGGCGCCATCTGGCAGTGCCCCAACAACGAGTGCAGGCATAAGCGGCACGCCCCGCAACCCGCGGAACCGGCGGTGAGGTAGGAGCGCGGCCCTGGTCTGAACCCGCGGGGCTGTCTCGGAACCCGAGGCCGCCCACGCGCGCAAGGACCGCCTCACACACCTTGACGGCGGGCGTAGAATGTTCCATGAAATGAGCATTCGATCCTCTGTCTTGGTCAATCTTGCGCTGGCGGCGGCGGCCGCGGCGGTTTCGCCGCTTTGGGGCCAGGAAACCACGGTCTGGCGCATCGGGACGTTCGACCACGCCTCGGCCGAGTTCGGCGGGCGCGTGGGCAGTCAGCCGGTCGTGGTTGACGCCGGCGCGCCGGATGCCGCGAGAAGCTGGCCGGCCTCGCAAGCGGGCACGCTCAACGCCCGGTCCGGCCCGCAGACGCACTCCCGCACGATCCGGTTCCGGATGGAGGAGGCTCCCAGCGGATCCTACGCGTTGGATCTCGCCATCATGGCCGGCAATCCGCGCGTGCCTCGCCTGGAACTCGAGCTGAACGGCGCTCAGGCCACGGCGTACATCGACCGCCTCCTGAGCTACCATGCCGAGGGACGAGCCGATTCGCCGATCTGCGCCGAAGCCAGGGAGCGCATCCCTATCCCGGCGGGCGCGCTGCGGCAAGGCGACAACGAGCTGCGCATCACGGCCGTGGACGACGTGGCGGACGAGAACGGCGATTCGCAGATTAGTTGGGATGCGCTGGCGCTGCTGCGCGCCGGCCAGGCGTCCGCGGAACCCGCGGTTTCCGTCGAGCCGTCCTACCTCTTCGTCACGGAGAACGGCGCGGCGCGCGAGTTGATTACGGTTACTGTAACTACCGCGGCGGCCGTCTCCCGAGGTACTCTCACGCTGACGCTCGGCGGCGCGCAGTATCGCGCCGATCTGGCGCCCGCGCGCTTCGGCCAGCAGCGCTTCGAGTTCAAGGTCCCGGAGTTCGCCGCCGGTTCCGAAGCGCGCGCCGCCCTGCTGCTCGACGGCAGGAACTATTCGAGCGCCCCGCGGATCTCTCCCAAACGCAAGTTTACGGTCTACGTGGCGCCGCACACCCACCTCGACATCGGATTCACCGACTACCAGCCGAAGATCGAGGAATTGCAGAACCGCAACCTGGATCGCCTGCTGGAAGAGATGCGCCACGACGCGGACATGCGTTTCTCGCTCGATGGCGCCTGGCTGGCGGAGCAGTACCTGCGCACGCGCTCTCCGGCGGCGCGGAACGAGTTCCTGGAGGCCGTCCGCGCGGGCCGCATTTCGATCCCGGCGCAGTACGCGAACCTGATGACCGGCGGCGCCGGCCTGGAGACGCTGATCCGCTCGACCTACGCCGGCCATGCGCTAAATCGCGCGGCGGGCAGCGCGAGCGACTACGCCAACATCACCGATGTGCCGGCGTATCCCTGGAGCTACGCATCCGCGCTGGCCGCCTCCGGCGTAAAGTACTTCGCCGCGGGCGCCAATGACGACCGCGGCCCGCAGCCGCTCTACGGCCGGTGGCAGACCCGCTCGCCATTCTGGTGGCAAGGCCCCGACGGCGCCAAGGTGCTCATGGCGTACACCCGCCAGTACTCGCAACTTTGGTTTGTCTGCGGCCTGCCGCCGCGCGAGGCGGGCTGCCGCGACGGCCTGCCCGCATTTCTTCAGACCTACGAATCCCCCGGCTACCGGCCCGACGTTGTTCTGATGTTCGGAAGCCAACTGGAAAACACCGATCTGATTCCCGGCGAGGGCGAATTCGTCCGCGCCTGGAACGCCAAGTACGCCTGGCCGCGCCTGCAACTGGCGACCTTCCGCGACTATTTCCAGGCGGTCGAGAAGAAATTCGGAGACCAGCTCGAGACCGTCCGCGGCGATTTCGGTCCCTATTGGGAGGACGGCATCGGCACGGACGCGCAATACGCGGCGCTCTACCGGGAGACCGAGAGCCGCGCGCCGGCGGTTGAGACGCTGTCCTCGCTCGCCGCGCTCCAAAGGCCCGAATGGGCGCCGCCCCTGGAGGGACTGCGCCGTTTGTGGCGCGATCTGCTGCTCTACGCCGAACACACCTACACGTCTTCGGGCGGCTACTCGCGGCCGGAGAGCGAACAGAGCGTGCGCCAGATCGAGACCAAACACTTCCATGTATCCGACGCCCGCGAGACGGCGCATTGGATCGCGCAGGAATCCATGAGCCGCCTGCTCGACGGCATACGGATCGAGCCGCCCGCGATGGCCGTTTTCAACTCGCTCGGTCACGAGCGCAGCGGCCTTGTGGAACTCGATCTCCCGAATGGCGCGCAGTTGGTGGATACGGAAACGAACCAGCCGGCGCCGCTGGAACCGCTGCGGTCCGGAAGCGGATACCGGCGCGTGCGATTCCTGGCCCGCCGCGTGCCGGCGATGGGCTATCGCGTTTACCGGATCGAAAGCGGCCAGGCCGCGCCGGCGGCGCCCGAGCCAAAACCCGCGAACGCCATCGAGAACCAGTTCTACCGCGTAACCGTCGATCCGAATCGCGGCGGGGTTTCCAGCGTATTCGACAAAGCGGCGGGCCACGAGTTGGTCGATCCAAAAAGCCCGTACCTGCTCGGCCAATACGTGTACGTGGCGGGCGGCGACAACACCCGCCTCATTCACATTTCCGAGCACCTGCCAATAGCGAACCTGACGGTAAGCCCGGCGGCTGCCGCGACCGCGGTGAACGCCGCGGCCACGCCGTGGGGGCAGTCTTTGCGCTACCGCGTGAGCGGATTGCATGCGCCCCGCATCGACGTGGAGATCCGGCTGTTCAACGGCGAGAAGAGGATCGAGATCGTCAATCGCCTCCAAAAGGAGCCGGTGAGCGACAAGGAGGCCATCTACTTCGCGTTCCCCTTCGCGGCGGCGCAGCCGGAGTTTGAGTACGAGGGCCAGAGCGGAACGGTCAACCCGGCGCGCGACGAACTCGCCGGCGGCTGCCGCGAATGGTACCTGGCGGGACACTGGGCGCGCGTGAGCGGCGGCGGGATGAGCGCGGCGGTGATCCCGGTCGATGCGCCGCTGGTGACCTTCGGCGACATCAACCGGGGCCTGTGGCCGGAGAGGTTCGAGCCGAAGTCGTCCACCATCTTCTCCTACGCGTTGAACAATTACTGGCACACCAACTTTCCGCGCGTGCAGAGCGGCGAGTTCACGTTCCGCTACGTCGTCACAAGCGGCGCCGCACTGGATCCGGCGTACCTGAGCCGCCTGGGGCGGGAGTCGCTGACGCCGCTCGAAACCGGCGAGTTGACGGGGAACGACAAGGTCGGACTGCGCGGCTCGCTGCCGGCCACGCCCGCGAGTTTCCTCAGCCTGAACGGCGACGGCGTCGAGTTGGAGACGCTCAAGCCCGCCGAGGATGGCGAGGGCTACATAGTCCGGCTGCTGGAGACTGCGGGCCATGAGGGCAAGGCACGCCTTTCCTCGCGCCTGCTGGAGTTCAGCCGCGCCTGGATATGCAACGCCGCCGAGGACAATCTCCGCGAGATTCCGGCGTCGAAAGACGGAGTGGAAGTGACCGTGTCCCCCTACGCGATTGTGACCTTGCGCCTGCTGGCGCACCCGGCCGCGCCGTAGCCGGGGCCACATCAGCCGGCGGCCACCCGCGCGTTACACTGTTCACTCTGCATCATGGATGCCGGGCGGATTCGCCCGCTGGAGCCGGGGAGATGACGGTGAGGCGTCGGGACAGGATCGTGGAGGCGCTGGGGTTGCGGCGCAGCATGGTGGGCATGCTGAGCATGGCCGTGCTGGTGGGCATGGGCGAGAGGATGGCGGAACGGTTTCTGCCCATCTATCTCATCGCTTTGGGCAGCAGCATGTTCTGGCCGGGTTTGCTCAACGGCCTCAACGACGTGCTGGGGGCCCTCTACGCGTTTCCCGGCGGGTGGCTGGCCGACCGGATCGGAGTGAAGCGCTCGCTGCTGGTTTTCAATCTGCTGGCGATCGCCGGGTTCGCGTTGGTGGTCGCGATTCCGAACTGGCGGGCGGTGGTGCTCGGTTCGTTCCTGTTCCTTTCGTGGTCCGCCATCTCGCTGCCGGGCACCATGGGCCTGGTTTCCAAGTCCCTGCCCAAACAGAAACACGTCATGGGGGTGTCCCTGCACTCGCTGGTGCGGCGCGTCCCCATGGCCCTCGGCCCGGTCATCGGCGGAATCTTCATCGACGCGTATGGGCCGGTCACCGGCGTGCGGCTGGCGTTCGCCGCCGCCATTGTCATGGCGTTCGTGGCGCTGGTGATGCAGCAGATCCTGATCGAGGAGGACAAGAAGCCCGCCGCGCCGCGCGAGATCGAGAAGAACCCGCTGCGGATGCTGCGCGGCTTCTCGCCCGAACTGAAGAACCTGCTGGTGTCCGACGTCCTCATCCGTTTCTGCGAGCAGATCCCGTACGCCTACGTGGTGGTGTGGTGCATGAAGGACATCGCCGGCGCGCGGATCTCCGCCACCCGCTTCGGCGTGCTGACCAGCGTCGAGATGGCGACGGCGGTGTTGTGCTACCTGCCGGTGGCGCGCCTGGCCGACCGCGGCGCGAAGAAGCCCTTCGTGCTGGTGACCTTCGTCAATTTCGCGCTGTTCCCGCTGGTGCTGCTGTTCTGCCGCTCCTACCACGCCCTCTTCATCGCGTTCGTGCTGCGCGGGCTGAAGGAATTCGGCGAGCCGACGCGCAAGGCGCTCATCATGGAACTGGCCCCGGCGGACCGCAAGGCCGCCGCGTTCGGCGCCTACTACCTGTGCCGCGACACGGTCATCTCGCTGGCTGCGTTCGGAGGCGCGTATCTGTGGACGATTAGCCCGGCCCTCAATCTCCTGACCGCGTCCGCGTTCGGAATCGCCGGCGCAATCTGGTTTCTGGTGTTCGGCCGGGACGATTCAGCCTGAATTCCGAAGTTAGACTGAAAGTGATCGAGGCAGTCATCTGGCGCGAAGCAAGATCAGCCTCTTCGATCCGCATTGTGATACCGTTGGTTTCCGAGGTGAAGACATGCGAAAATCCCTAATCGCAGTTTTGGCTGTCGCGCTTGCCGCGGCCGTCATTGCTTATTCCCAGGCCGCAGCGCCGCCGGCTGCGCCTCAGCAGGCTGCCCAAGCGGCCGACCAGGCGGCGGCAGCCGCGGCTGCGGCCCAACGGCAACAGCTCACGCAGCAGATCCAACCGCTCCAGCACGAGATTCAAACGCTTGAACAACGCCTGGCGGCCCGGTACGCCGGCGATCTCTCACCCGCACAGCTCCAGCAGCGGATTCAAGCGCTTCAACAGCAGCTTCAACCGCTCCAACAACAGCTCCAGGCGCTGGGGCCGGCTCCCGCTTTTGGCGCTGGCTTTGGCGCTGGGCGGGGCGCCGGCGGACGGGGCGCTCCGATCACCGTTCCCGACAACGCGACTCCCGACCAGCTAAAGGACGTCGTTCAACGGCTTCAGCAGCAGAATCAACAGCTCACGCAACAGCTCCAGGCGGCCCAGCCTGCAAGGGCGGCCGCGCCGCCGCCGTGCGTAACGGTGAATCCCAACGCTACGCAGGAAGCCAAGGACCTGCTCAAGAAGCTGTGCGACGTCTCGGGCAAGGGTATCCTGACCGGCCAGCACAACTTCCCGAATGAGCGGAGCCTGGACACCGAGGCGATACATGCGGCCACTGGCAAGTATCCCGCCATCTGGGGCTCGGATTTCGGGTTCACGGACAACGAGGATAAGGACGCCATCACGCACCGCAACCTCATGATCGAAGAAGCCAAGAAGCAGTATGCCGCCGGCTCCATCATTTACCTGTGCTGGCACATGCTGCGGCCCACCGAGGACGAGCCCGGCCAGCCCGGCGCAAGCTGGGGCGGCAGCGTACAGGCCCATCTCACCGACGACCAGTGGCTTGAGCTGATCACGTCCGACTCTCCGCTGCACCAGCGCTGGGAAAAGTATATGGACACCGCGGCGGGCTACTTGAAACAGCTTCAGGACGCGCATATTCCGGTCCTCTGGCGGCCCATGCACGAGAACAACGGCAACTTCTTCTGGTGGGGCGGCCGCCCGGGACAGTACGGCACCGCGGAGCTTTATCGCGAGGTGTACAACCGGATGGTCAACGTCCATCACCTGAACAACTTGGTTTGGGTATGGAATCAGAATGGCCCGGCCCCCGGCGGCGAGTTCTACAACTTCTTCCCGGGCGCGAAGTATTGCGACCTCGTCACCTACGACAATTACAGCACGCTGGACGACAGGTATTACCAGGAGATCCAGACGATCGCCAACGGGAAACCCATTGCCTTTGGCGAAGTGGGATCTCCACCGCCGCCAGAAGTCCTGATGGCTCAACCGAAGTGGGTTTTCTACATGACTTGGGCCGGCATGGCCGGCGCAGGCGCCGGAGCGGGGGGACGCGGCGCGGCGCCGGGCGGCGGACGAGCGGGAGCGCCAGGCGCGGGTCAACCAACGGCGGCGCCTACGCCGATCGCCGTTCCGGAAAATGCTACTCCCCAGCAACTCCGGCAGATCATTCAGGACCTCCGGCAGCAGACGGCGGGCGGACGAGGCGGACGAGGCGCCACGGCCTATCCCATTCCCGAAGGCGCCAGCGCCGACATGCTTCGCCGGATCATTCAACGGCTTCAGCCGGGTGGTAGCGCTCTCAAGGCGATCTACGACGACCCGTGGTACATCAAGCGGGGCGATCCGCTGCCTAAGTAGGCCAACCGCGAGCAGCTTGGCAGGCGAAAGCGCCTGCCCCACCTGGCAATGCAGATCCCGAAGGTGGGGCAGGCGCTTTCGCCTGCCAACGGACCGCTGAAATCCCAACCCCGGCAAAATCCCCGCTACCGCAACCGCCGTCCCCTTCCGCCCGTCTGACCGATAATGGAGGCAATGGCCTCTCAATCCGTTTGTCCGAAGTGTGGCGGCGCGGGCTGGACTATCGTCGAGCGAGCCAACATCTCCGGCGCCGAGCCGTGCGACTGCCGCGCGGAAGGCTACGCCGCGCGCCTGGAAGACCGCGCCCAAATCCCGCCGCTTTATCGCAACGCTTGCTTCGAGAGCTTCGAAGCCCCTCCCAGCGATTTCGACCCCGCCGCCACCGAGCTGAGACGCGTCGTCAACGCCGTGCGGAACTACGCCGACGAGTTTCCCCTCGGAGCGCGCCCGGGTTTGCTGCTGGTGGGTGAAACCGGAACCGGCAAGACGCACCTCGCGGTCGCGGCTCTCCGCCGGATCGTCGCCAAGGGGTTCGAGTGCCTCTACTGCAACTATCAGACCCTGCTCAACAGCATCAAGGCGGGCTACGACCCCATCTCGAATTCCTCGGACCGCGAAGCCTACCGCACGGCGATGGACAGCCCCGTGCTCCTGTTGGACGATCTGGGCGCGCATCGCGTCACCGACTGGGTCGAGGACACCATCAACTCCATCATCACCTACCGCTGCGATAACAAGAAGCCTCTCATCGCCACCACCAACCTGCCGGACCCGGACGCGGGAAGCGTCATGACGCAGCGCACCGCGCTCGACAAGCCGGAATACCGCCGTACTCTGGCGGACCACATCGGGAGCCGCGCCCGATCGCGCCTTTTCGAGATGTGTACGGTCGTCAAGCTGCCCTGGATTCCCGATTACCGCGTGCGAAAGGCGAAGAAACCCTGATGGGGACCAAGCGGGCGCGCCTCGCGCTGCTTCTGGCGCTTCTGGCCATTGGCGCCAGGCCCGCCCCGGCCCCGCCCGCGCCCGCCGAGTTCGTGCAGGCGGTCGAGTTTCCGTACTATCTCTATCCCGCCACGCTCTGGGAGCGCGAATTGGTCTGGCTCAAGACCATCGGGGTGCGGACCGTGGCATTCTCCATCCCGTGGAACTGGCACCAGCTCCAGCCGGGCGAGTTCGATTTCACGGGGCGTACCAGCCCGCGCCGCGACTTGGCCGGATTCCTCAAGCTGCTCCGGCGTCTGGGGCTGCGCGCGTGGGTGCGTCCGTCCGCGCCGGTCTCTGGCTGGATCGATGGCGGATGGCCGGCGGGGACGCCGCCGGGCGCCGCGGCCCAGCGCCAGTGGCTCCAGGAACTGGAACGTCTGTTGGCCACGCAGACCGTCAGCCACGGCGGTCCGGTGGCATATGTGGAAGGGCGCGGCCCGGGCGGCGCGCCGGTGATTGACGCAGCCGCGCCGCCGGCGCCTGTGGCCGTGGTTTCCGCGACCGATCCGGCGGCCCTCGCGCGCAGCCGCGAGGCCATCGCGGGGGTGCGCGGCGCGCTGCTCTGGCGCGATGTCGAAGACGCGCTCTATCCCGGCGGTTGGGCCGCCAATCCCGCCGCTTCGGTGCGTAAGGGCGCGGTGGGCCTGGCGGGCGATGAGCGCGCTTCCATCGGCGCTCTGCGCCGCGCCGCCGCCCTGCTGCGGAATTGGTCGGCGCCGATGTCCCGGATGCGCGCGGTCCGCATGCCGCCGCCCGCCGCCGGCAAGTTTCCCGATGGCGTCCGCGCCGTCGAGCTGGTTTCGCCCGCGGCGTCCGCCGTCTCGGTCGCCAACACCGGCAAGCTTCCGTTCCATGACGACCTGCACGTGCTGATGCCGGGGAGCGGGCGCGTTCTGACTATTCCCGGCGTCGGCGTGCCGCCGGGTGAATCGCTGTGGCTGCCGCTCGGTGTTTCTCTCGGGCCGGACGGCCTCTGCCGCGAGTGCTCGAACTTCTCGGCGGCCGAAAACATCGTCTACGCCACCGCCGAGCTGCTCTCGGTGGAGTACGAGAACGGGCTTCTCGCCATGGAGTTCGCGGCCCCGCAGCCGGGCGAAGTCGTCCTGCAACTGGCGCGTCAGCCGGTGGGGCCGTTCCTCGCCGCGGGCAAGCCGGCCAAGTTCGATTGGGACGACAAAAACCTCCGCGTGCGGCTCGCCATACCCGCGAACCCCGCGCCCGGCAACCGCGTGCGCATCGGGATCGCCATGGAGGAACCCGACTCCGCCGGGTTCTTCAATGACGCGCACCGGCTTCTGATCGGCCGCTCGAACACGGTCGCCACCGAGTATTCTTCGCCGGAACTGGCGGCGCGCTCGCGGCTGCGGCTCCCCGGCGGATTCACGGCCAAGCCCTCGCTGAAGTCGCCGAATGAGATCGATTACGAAATCGCCGTGCCGGCCGATGCGCTGCATGGCGATTGGGCCGACCTTGCGCTGGAAGCCGACGGCATGCTGCTCGGCCGGGCGCGGCTCCAGTTGTTCCGGCCCGCCTCGATCCGCCTCTCCCAGGCGATCCCGCTTCATTTCGGCCCGCAGACCGAGCTGACCGCGGACCCGCCCACCGCGCCCATCGATCCCCGCAACGGCGGCGAACTGGAAATCGTCATCCGCAACAACTCGCGAGAGATCCAGACCTACCACCTGGACGCCTCGGGCCCGGGCCTGGACTTCTTCCCGGCCAAGACCGACGTCGCCGTGGGGGCCATGGATGAGCGCCCGGTTCCCCTGCGCGTCTTCGTCCAGGACGGCGCCGCCGGCCTGCGCGACTGGCGTCTGCGGGTCACCGGCGGCGCCGCCGTGGACCTGCCCATGCGCGGTCTCTCGCTGCCGCGCGGCCGCACGGTGGCGTGGACCGCCGATCTGGACGGAGACGGGTCGCCCGAGTGGGTCCTGGAATCGCGCCAGGCGCGGGCCGTGTTTTCAGCCCAGGATGGCGGGCGTTGGATGGAATTCACCTGGAAGGACGGCAACACGAACTTCCTGCCCGACCAAGGGGAGTTCGCCGCGCCCGGCCCGGTGGAAGTCAAGCCCGCCGGCGACGCGCTCGAGTTCAGCGTCCGGGGCTGGACGCGGACCGTGCGCCTGGCCGGGGGCGTCCTGACCGTCGAACAAACTACTCCGTTGCCGCAAGACCAGCTTGTCCCCGAGAAGCGCGGCGCCGCGACGCTCGCCATCGAGCGACCATCGCCGTTTGTGGCAAGCTATACGTTGAGGTAGGACGCTGGCCGGTCCTAAAGCCGAATCAACGGCGACAAGGGCGGTTATGGGGAGCGATCTGGAAGCCGCCCGACCAAAACTAGTTGCCCCGAACATTTGGAAGCATAGATGTTTTATATAATATCACTGCTGTCCGGATAAATCTTCGCGAAACTCTACAACTGTCCCCGGATCAATAGGTTAGAGGAGATCCCGGATTTTTCGATTTGAGAGTTTCTGGTGTTTCTGTGCACGAAACCGCCTCAGCAGAGATCGGGACAGATTGCCGACAATGAGGCGTGAATGCCGACCAGACTGTTTTCGCCCAGCTCATAGACCACCTGCCCTCCTACGACTTTCAGAAGTGTGTAGCTCGTTATCGGGGCGATTGTCACTGGAGGGGTTTCTCTTTCTCTTGCCGGGACCAATATCTGGCCATGGCTTTCGCGCAACTGACTTATCGGGAAAGCCAAATCGTGAGCAAATCGCTGTTTGTTGCCTATCCACTTCAAGAGGCAGCTCTTGAACGGCTCAACGGATACCCGGAAACCGTCAAACGCCAGTTGTGTCTGTCCCTTCATCGTGGCCTGTTTCCTCTCGGGAAAGGTAGAGAGCTCAACCGCATCGATGAGAACATCGGCTATCGCCCTGTTCTCCTGTATGGCTCTAATCTTGAAACGACGGTACAGCTCCCCGGGGAGTCGAAAAGTCGATTTGATGGTCGGGACCAGGGGCAACTGCTCTGCCATCTTGCCACCTCTACGGCAGTATGGCAGAGCTTGCTGCAAGGATCAAGGACATTATTTGACAGTTTTGAACGTCACGCGTGCCCGTTTCTGAACGTCCCTCAGCACAGACAGCGGCCCGGTCCGAAACGGGCGGGCTTCTTCGCGCTCTTGGCGGCGCCACAATCGCAGGAATGATCGATTCATCCAGTCTGTCTTGCTAGGCCGTCGGCGGCGCGGACGCCCAGCGCGGCGCGGCCTTCTTGATACGCTCGACCGCTTCCATCAGGTTGGCCATCGAGTTCGCGTAACTGAACCTCAGGTAGCCCTTGCCGTACTCGCCGAAGCAGCCGCCATCGAGGCAGGAGACGCCCGCTTCGTTCAGCAGGAAGTCCGCCAGCGCCTTGGAGTCCATGCCGGTCGCGGCGATGTTGGCGAACGCGTAGAACGCGCCGCCCGGAACCGCGCAACGGAAGCCAGGGACCTGGTTCAGGCCCCGGCAGATGGCCTCCCGCCGGCGGCGGAATTCCTCCACCATGCGCTCCACGCCGTCCTGCGGGCCGGTCAAGGCCGCGATGCCCGCGCGCTGCGTGAAACTGGCAGTGCACGAGTTCGAGTTGACCATCAGCCTGGTCACGGCCTCGATCAGAAACTTCGGCATCACGCCGTAGCCCATACGCCAGCCGGTCATCGCGTAGGTCTTGGAGAATCCATCCAGAACGATGGTTCTCTCGAGCATCCCCGGGAAGCTTGCGATAGACGCGGGCGCTTCGCCCCCGTAATAGATCCGGGAGTAGATTTCATCGCTCAGCACCATCACGTCGCGGCCGCGCAGCATGGCCGCGATCTCGGACATGTGCTCCGGCGGGATCACGCCGCCGGTCGGGTTCTGGGGCGAATTCAGGATGACGAGCTTGGTTCTGTCCGTGAGGCAGCCGCGGAAGCGGTCCAGGTCGAACGAGAACCCGTGGCGTTCTTCGAGCGGTATTGGCACAGGCGTCCCGCCGGCGTATCGAATCATCGATTCGTAGATGGGAAAACCGGGGTTCGGGTAGATCGCCTCATCGCCCTTTTCGATGAGCGCCAGAATGGAAAAAAAGAGGATGGGCTTCGCGCCCGGCGTCACCGAGACATTTTCCGGCCCCACGCGGATGCCGCGCGTCCCGGACACGTAGTCCGCAATCGCCTCGCGCAA
This sequence comes from uncultured Acidobacteriia bacterium, assembly GCA_903882645.1. Lineage (GTDB taxonomy): Bacteria > Acidobacteriota > Terriglobia > Bryobacterales > Bryobacteraceae > BOG-224. The sequence continues at coordinate 17,233 of CAIRXZ010000078.1, forward strand.
CTCGGGCAAGCCCTGCGTGGGTCCGTAGTGCGTCCACCCCTCGTCGAGCGCGCGCTTGGCCGCCTCGACAATATGCGGCGGCGTGGCGAAATCGGGTTCGCCGATTTCCATGTGGATGACGCTCTTGCCGCGCGCCTCCAGCCCGCGGGCCTTTGCGAGCACGTCGAAGGCCGACTCGACTCCCAGCCGGCTCATGCAGTCCGCAAGTCTCATAGCCCAGCCTCCACCGCAGGCGAACAAAGGCCGCGCTCCGGGAACGCCCCGAGCCGGATCCTCCCGGTTCCGATCACGGACACAGGTCTCATAAGCCAAGCTTACCGCCTATCAGAGCCCTACGCAGCACGGCCGGGTGGGTCTATGTGGCGCCGCGCCACAGCAACGGGCGCGCCGGCGCCCCGCCTGCCCGCGCTAAGATGGGTCTCAACGGATACACTTGGATTCCACGTTTCACAGGTTCCAGCGTCATTTGTTGTAAGAGCCGTGGAAACCGCCGTGATCGCGCGTATGGACGAGGCGCTTGAGTCCGGACTCGACCAAGAGCGGCGGAATCGTTTTGTTTCCGAGCACTTACGGCGGATCTTCGTTCAGATCTACCGGATCGTTGGAGATGTCTCGGACGCTCAGGATCTGACTCAGGAGGCCTTCATCAAGGCTCTCCAGCGCGAGGACCAGCTCAAGGACGAACAGAAGGCGGCGCACTGGCTGTCGCGAATTGCAACAAATACGGCGCTCGATTTCCTGCGCCGTAGCGGCCGGGTCACGTTTTGCGAGATCGACCAAGCGCCGGAAAGCCGGACGGAGAGTCCCGAGCAGGCGCTCCTCCGCTCCGAGCAGCGGGAATACTTGAAGGACGGTTTGCGCCTTCTCAGTCCCCGCGAGAGGGCGGCGTTGATGCTGCGCGACGTGGAGGGTTTGCCGGCGGAGGAAGTGGCCAAACGGCTGGGCTGTTCCAAAGCCACGGTGCGGTCGCACATCGCGAACGCCCGGGTGAAGTTTCGGCGGTACGTGGAGAACAGAAAGCAGTAGGAAGAAGATGAAACATCCGAATCAAGCGGCGCTGGCATTGCACGCGGGCGGGGACCTCGGTCTGCTGGCCCGCTGGCGCGCCGGGCACCACTTGGCGAAGTGCGAGAACTGCCGGCGGGAGTTGGCGGCGTTCGGCGCGGCGCGGGAGATTCTGCCGGATTTGGCGGCCATCCCCGAGGTCCCGTGGAACCGGCTGGCAGCCGAGATGAAGGCGAACATACGCCTGGGATTGGCGGCGGGCGAATGCGTGCGCGCGGACGATCTGCGGGCGCCGGCCGCTCCGCTTTTCGCCGGAGCTCGCGCCGCCGTCGCGTTCGCCAGCGTGATTGCGCTGGTGGCGGCGGGGTTGTTTCTGGAACGTCCCGCGCCGGGTCCCGACGCCGGGCCGTTCCAAGGCGCGGAAGTGCGAGCCACCGCCCATGGCATTCAAGTGCGCGGCGGCGGCGGCGCATTGCAGTTCTTGAACGCCGGAGTGGAGGCGAACGACGTTACCTACACCCCCGGCGCCCAAGGTTCCATGAGGGCCCGTTACGTGGATTCCGAAACCGGCTACGTGACGGTGACGAACGTTTATGCGGATTGAAGCGTTAGGGTTGTTGGCAGTTTCGGCATTCCTGGGCGCGGCCGGCCTGCTGGCGCAGGATTATCCGCTGCCAAGCGGGTCGATCAGCATCAAGTTTCCGGACGATTCGCCGGTGCTGTTCTCCGGCACGTTGACGGATCAATCCCGCGCGACGCAGCGCGGCGCCGCCTTGGCGATCGATCTGCGCCTTTCGATGCTGCTGCGCAATGTCGGCGCGTACCGCCAGATTCACGGCGTAACCCTGCGGGTGGTCTCGCAGGAAGTGACGGTGGGCGGCAAAGGCTCGGTGACGTACCCCAGCCTGCATGTCGGGCCGGGCGAGTCGTTCCCGGTGCGGATTGAAATGCAGCTTATGCGGCCCACGCTGGCGGCCGGCGGGCCGCTGGTGGAAGTGAGCCTGGACGGTGTGCTGTTCCAGGACCTTTCTTTTTACGGTCCCGACCGCCTGAACTCCAAGCGGACCATGACGGCCGAGGAGCTGGAAGCCCGGCGCGACCGCCAGTACTTCAAAAGCATTCTGGCGCGCGGCGGCGCAGGCGGACTGCAAAGCGCCGTAGTGGAGAGCCTGGCGCGCCAGTCCGAGCGCCCGCGCCTGGACGTGCGGGTGCTCCGCAACGGCCCGGCCGCGGCATCCGCCGCCGGGCCCGCTTCGGAACACGAGGCAAAGTTCGCGTTCCTGCAATTCCCCGATTCGCCGGTCGCGCCGGTGGAAGGCTCTGCCCGGATAGCCGGCAACGAAGCCCGCGCGCCCCGGGTCCAGGTGCTGAACAGATCCAACAGGACCGTGAAGTACGTCGAATTGGGCTGGCTGGTTAGCGACCAGGCCGGCCGGCAGTACCTGGCCGCCTCATTGCCGGCTTCCGCCGACGGCGCCGCCATTCTCCCCTCGCAAACCACTCCGGTTCTACAAGATACCGCGCTCCGGTTCTCGCGCGGCGGCCAGCCCGTGAACATCGGCGGCATGACGGGGTTCGTGAGCCAGGTGGAATTCGGGAACGGCGACATGTGGGTCCCCAGCCGCCAGAGCCTCGAGAACGCCGCCTTGCTGCGCGTACTGGCCCCTTCGGCCGAGGAGCAACGGCTCACGGATCTCTACCGCAGGAATGGCATGAACGCGCTGGTGGAAGACCTGAAAAAGTACTGAGCCGCCGTGTTCGCGGGGCCGGGCTTTCAGCCTGCCGCCGGGCTTCTTCCCGGCGTCTTTCCGCTTGGCCTGCCTCCGTTCTACCGAACCACCCATCGTCACATCCGGCGCCAGCTCCACAAACGCGCCATTTTGAGCCGGTGGTCTTCAGCAGATCCGCGGCAACTGCTCGCCGAAGGGCAGATCCACCACGCGCGTGCCGCCGACCTCGGTTCTCAGCAGCACCATGCCGGGATGAGACTCGACGGCCTCGCCGATCATGACTGCCTCGCGGCCCAGGGGATTCGCCCGCATGGCTTCGAGCACGCGGCTGGCGCTCGCCGGCGCGACAAACGCGGCCAGCTTGCCCTCGTTGGCTACGAAGAGCGGATCGAGACCCAACAGTTCGCACGCGGCGCGCACCGGCTCTCGAACCGGAATGGCCATGGCCTCGGCTTCGACTCCGATGCCCGCCGATGTGGCGATCTCCACCAGCGTGGCGCCCAAGCCGCCGCGCGTCGGGTCTCGCAGAGCATGGATTTCGCCGGCCGCGATCATGTCGGCCACCAGGCGGTGCAGAGCGGCGGTGTCGGATTCGATGGCGCCCTCGAATCCCAGACCCTCGCGCTGGGACATTACCGCCATGCCGTGATCCGCTATGGTCCCGCTCAGCAGAATCTTGTCACCCGGCCGCGCCAGATGGGCGGAGATGTTCACGCCCTCGGGAACCAGCCCGACGCCGGAAGTGGTTACGAACATGCCGTCCGCCGCGCCGCGCGGGACCACCTTGGTGTCGCCGGTCGCGATCGGCACGCCGGCCGCGCGAGCCGCCTCGGCCATGGATGCCACCACGCGCCCCAGTTCCTCCATGGAGAAGCCCTCTTCGAGGATGAACGCCGCGCTCAGCGCCAGGGGCGCGGCGCCGCTCATGGCGAGGTCGTTGATCGTGCCGTGGACCGCCAGCTTTCCGATATCGCCGCCCGGAAAGAACAGCGGCGTAACCACGAAGGAATCCGTGGTGAACGCCACCCGCGCCGTACCCGCTTGCAGGACCGCCTGGTCGTCCAGGCGGTTCAGCAGCGGATTGTCGAACGCCGGGAGAAACACCTCGCGGATCAGTTGCGCGCTGAGCTTGCCTCCGCTGCCGTGCCCCAGCACGATGGTCTTCCGACGGGTGATCGGGAGCGGGCAGGAGAGGGAGAAGTCGGTCATGGTCTATTCGGTGGCGCAGGCGCCCGTGCCTGCCGGGTCGAGACTCGCCTCGACCTTCGTTTCCGCAACGCCAGGCGCCGAGACGAGCCTCGGCGCGGCAGACTGAGAGTCCGCGCCACGCCGCCTTCCATAGTTGTAGTAGGCCGCGCAGGCGCCCTCGGCCGAGACCATGGTGGCGCCGAGCGGCGTCTCGGGCGTACAACTTGTCCCGAACGCGGGACAGTCGAGCGGGCGGCGGGCGCCCTGCAACACCAGCCCGCTGATGCAGGCCTCCGGCTCGCGCGAGACAATCCCCTCGATTTCGAAGATCCGCGCGGCATCGTAAGCCGCGAACTCTTCCCTGAGCCGGTAGCCGCTGGCCGGAATCACCCCGATCCCGCGCCAGGCCCGGTCGCAGGGTTCGAACACCCGGGCGATCGTTCGCCGGGCTTCCGGGTTGCCTCCCCGGACTACCGCTCGCGCGTACTGGTTCTCCACCTCGTGCCGGCCGTCTTCGAGCTGGCGCGCCGCCATCAATATGCCCTCCAGCAGGTCCAGCGGTTCGAAACCGGTGACCACGATGGGCACGCGGTAGCGCGCCGCCAGCGGCTCGTATTCTTCCCATCCCATCACCGCGCAAACGTGTCCCGCGCCCAGAAACGCCTGCACGCGATTACCGGGAGATTCCAGGATGCAAGTCATGGCCGGCGGCACGGTGACGTGCGAGACCAGGATGGAGTAGTTGCCGATTCCCAGCGCGCGCGCCTGCCACACAGACATGGCGTTGGCGGGGGCGGTAGTCTCGAATCCGATGGCAAAGAACACAACCTGTTTGCCGGGGTTCTCGCGGGCCACCTTGAGGCAATCGAGCGGGGAATAGACCACCCGCACGTCGCCGCCTTGCGCTTTGACCTGAAAAAGGTCCCCGGAAGAGCCGGGCACGCGGAGCATGTCGCCGAACGAGCAGAAGATGACGCCGGGCCGGCGGGCCAGGGCATGCGCGCGGTCGATGGATTCGAGCGAGGTGACGCACACCGGACAACCCGGCCCGTGCACCAGCTCGATTTCCGGAGGCAGGAGCTGGTCCAGGCCGTACTTCACGATGGAGTGCGTCTGGCCGCCGCAGACTTCCATGATCACCCAGGGGCGGGTAACGGTCCGGCGGATTTCGGCGAGCAGCTTGTTGGCTAGGGCCAGACTCCGAAACTCGTCTACATACTTCATGATCCGGCGGAAAGTTCATCCATGGCTTTGAGATCCGCAAGAGTCCGCCGGGCCTCCTCTTCATCCACCGTGGCGATGGCGAAGCCCGCGTGGACCAGCACGTACTCGCCCAGCCGGGCTTCAGGCAGGTACGCCATGCAGGCCTCCCGCGTCACGCCGCCGAAATCGACGCGCGCCATGGATACGCCGTCCGATTCATAAATCTCGGCCACTTTTCCGGGCACCGCCAGGCACATAGGAGTAACTCCATGGTAGCAGCAAGCCGCCGGCAACGCCGCCGGTCTTCGCCAGCGGTATTCTTTGTTCAGGCTTCACACCACCGCCGGCAAGGGCCGGCGGCGCTACTGCGCTTGTTCTCCCAGGGACGCCCCCGGTATAGTGAAAGACTGAGTTATGATCCGCCCCCCCCGGCAAGCCAGCCAGGACGCTCGTTCTCTGGCGGAAGTGCATTCCAGCGTGGGGACATCCCAGGTCACCTTTTTGCGGCGCATGTTGGCCTTCGCCGGGCCTGCCTACCTGGTGAGCGTGGGCTACATGGACCCCGGCAACTGGGCCACGGACCTGGAAGGGGGCGCCCGTTTCGGCTACCAGTTGCTGTGGGTGCTGGTCATGTCGAACGCCATGGCGATCCTGCTGCAAACCCTGAGCGCGCGGCTCGGCATCGTCAGCGGCCGCGACCTGGCCCAAGCCTGCCGCGAGACGTACCCGCGGCGGGTCACCCTGGCGCTCTGGGGATTGTGCGAAATCGCCATCGCGGCTTGCGACCTGGCTGAAGTGTTAGGCGCGGCAATCGCTCTTAACCTTCTGTTTCACATACCTTTGCTAATCGGCGTACTCCTTACCGCGGCGGACACGCTCCTGCTGCTCTGGTTCCAGAGCTTTGGCATCCGCACCATAGAGGCGTTCGTGTTGGCGCTCATCACGGTCATCGGCTGTTGCTTCTGCATCGAGGTATTCTGGGCGAAACCGTCGGCGATTGAGATGCTGGGCGGATTGACTGGCCAGCTTAGCCGCCAGAGCCTCTACGTGGCCATCGGAATCCTGGGCGCGACGGTGATGCCCCACAATCTCTATCTGCATTCAGCGCTGGTGCAGACCCGGCACATCAGCCGCACGGAACCCGCCAAGCGCGCCGCTTGCCGCTACAACCTGATCGATTCCGTGGTGGCCCTGAACGGGGCCATGTTCGTCAACGCCGCCATCCTGGTTCTGGCGGCGGCGGTCTTCTTCAAGCACGGAATCGTGGTGACGGAGATCCAGCAGGCGTACCAACTGCTGGCCCCGCTGTTGGGGGCGGGCGCGGCGAGCGTGATATTCGCCGTGGCGCTGCTTTGTTCCGGCCAGTCGTCTACTCTAACGGGAACCATGGCCGGTCAGATAGTTATGGAAGGTTTCCTGAACTTCCGCATGAGGCCTTGGCTGCGCCGTCTGGTGACGCGGGCGCTGGCCATAGTCCCGGCGGCTCTCACCATCTATCTGGCCGGGGACAACTCTACGTTCGGGCTGCTCATTCTCAGCCAAGTCATCCTCAGCATGCAGTTGCCGTTCGCGGTGATTCCGCTGATTCACTTCACCAGCGACCCCGTGCGAATGGGTTCGTTCTCGAGCCCCCGCTGGGTCCGAGTCCTGGCGTGGGCGACAGCCGCCGTCATCGTTGGGCTGAACGTACGGTTGGCCGCGGGAGTCCTCATGGATTGGGTGAGCGGGGCCGGGGCGTGGAAGCCTCTGGTCCTGCTGGTGGCCGTGCCGGTTCCGGCGCTGCTCCTGGTGTTGCTGGGCTGGATCGTGATCGAGCCCGCGGTCACCCGCCGCCGCCGGTTGGGCCAGGCGCCGGTGATCATGCCGGAAACCGCGGGCGCCGCCGCCGAAGCCGCGCCGGTTTATCATCGTATCCTGGTTCCGCTCGACCATACTCCGTTGGACCGTCTGGCGGTGAGCCATGCCGCCGCCATGGCCAGGCTGTACGGCGCCCGCATCTTCCTGCTCCATGTGGAAGAAGGGGTTACCAGCCAGATCTACGGGAAGGATTCGTCCACGGCGGAGGTGGAAGCCGGCCAGGGGTATCTGGATCGCCTCGCGCAATCGCTTCGGGATCAAGGGATTGCGGTCGAGACCGAAGTGTCGCATTCGCTCTCCCCGAGGAAGGAGATCGTGCGCTATGCGCGCCAGATTCAGCCCGATCTGGTGATTATGGGAGCGCACGGGCATGGCGGCCTGAAGGACCTGATTTTCGGCACGACCATCAATCCCGTGCGGCACAAACTGGACGCTCCCATGCTCATCGTCCGGCCCGGCAAGCAGGGGTAGCCATCAGCCGTCAGCTTACGGCTGAAGGCTGCCTTTTTGTCCCATTCCCGTGTCGGAGGAACACAGGCGGCGGCTGTTCGGAGCGGATAACCGCCATTGATTCAGTGACTTTTACTGGCATCGTAGTTGCACTGTACGGTGTCGTGAAGCGATATTTGCCGGTTGCGCTATGGGTGACCTTCTGCGCCGGGCCGCTGTGCTGCGCTACTTTGCAGCAACTCTCGCTCGACGACATGACCGCCAAGTCCACGGCGATCGTCCGGGGCAGGGTGTCCGGCTCCTATTGCGCTTTCTCCGGATCTGTCATTTACACCCATTACAGCGTTCAGGTTTCCGAGCAACTCAAGGGCTCGGTTTCGGGCACGACTGACGTAGCCGTTCCCGGCGGCGTAGTGAACAGGCTCCGTCAGACGTTCGACGGGGCGCCGGTCTTTCACCCAGGGGAGGAGTACGTTTTCTTCCTGTGGAACGGCGGTTCAGGTCCCACCCAGGTGATCGGCTTGACCCAGGGGATTTTCGCAATCGCTCCGGGGGCCGCGCAGGGTGACCCCATGGCCACGCGCCCGGCAAGCGCCGAGGTCATGCTGGCTCCGGCAACCGGCCGGCCGGTTCACGACGCGCCGCTGTCGATGACGCTGAGCCAACTGCGGAGCCGCATCTCCGCGGCGCTTGCGGCGCAGGGCGGAAGCGTGGCGAAATGAGCCGGAAAACCGCCCGCAACCTTCGGATACTGGCCGCGGCGGCCGCCGCCGTCCTGCTGGCCACGCCGGCGGCGGCCTACTACCACTACGTCCACTTCCTCGCCGGCGCTTCCTATACTCCGGTTTATGAGAAATACGACCTGACCGCTCTGCTGGATAACACGGTGTCCATCCATGTCGACGATGCCGGACCGCAAACCAAGGGCAACGATAGTTTCAGCTCCGTTCTGAGCCAACTGAAAGATGCCGCGGCCGTTTGGAATTCGGTGACTGCTTCCGATCTCCGGGTGGCGTTCGGCGGTCTTCAGGCTAAGAATCAGGCGGCCGGGACGCCGGGCATTGAAGTGCAGTTCGTCCAGATGCCTCCTGGCGTTCTCGCGGAGGCCGCGCCGACCGTCGCCCTCGATCGGGTGACCGGCCCGAACGGGACTTTTTTCCCAATTGTCGGCTCGGTCGTGTTGATGAATTCCAACGCCAGCCTGCCGCCCGGTCCGAGCTACGCGGAGACCTATTTCACCACGGCCGTACACGAGTTGGGACACGCCTTGGGTCTTCAGCATACGTTTACGTCGAGCGCCATGTCGCAGGCGGTGGTACGCAATACGTCCCGGACCAGCCCTCTGGGAACCGACGACCAGGCAGCCCTCGCCGTGCTCTACGGCGCGGCGGGTTGGGAGAAGAGTTACGGTTCGATCTCGGGCCAAGTGACATCCGGCGGGAAGGGCGTGGCGCTGGCATCGGTGGTGGCTCTGCCGGTGGTGGGTCCGGCGGTGAGCGCCCTGACGAATCCGGATGGAACATACCTCATCCAAGGCGTGCCGCCCGGCCCGTATGTGCTGTACGTCCATCCGCTTCCCCCGGATGCGAACGTCACAAACCCGAAGGATGCCAAGGGGGACGATATTGCGGCGAGCGCGCCATTTGGAACGGTGTTCTTCGCTCCGGATGGCGGTGCCGGGACGCTCGATCCGTCTCAAGCGGCGACGGTTACCGTGGTTGCGGGAACCCCGCTTACGGACCAGAATGTCGCGGTCGATCCGCGCGCCGCGGTTCCGGTCTACGATCTGGTGACGTTTAGCTACTTCGATTCCACCAACCAGACCTACTCGTATGTCGGCAGCGCGGTCACTCCTGCATTCATCAATTCCTCCCAGTCCGCCACCAAGGGTGTGGCTACCGTCGTCATTTGGCAGTCCACGCTCGGGGCTGTCACCCCGGTTCCGCAGTCGGCCACGCTTTTGGGCGGCGTCGGCGCCTCGCGCACTCCTTCATCCTGCTGCAGCCCCCAGGCAGTGGCGCTGTACTTCGACATGCCGGCGGGTGTGGTTGCGGGCCCCCGGCACCTGGCGCTGAAGTTCGGGAACGACATGTACATTCTGCCGAATGCGGTGGTGGTGGTGGACCAGAACCCGCCGGCGATCGGTTCGGTAACGCCTAATCAGGATGGCAGCGTCACGGTTGCCGGCGTGAATTTGGCATCGAGCAGCCGGGTTTTCTTCGATGGCCTGGAAACGGCTGTCCGGACCCCGTTCAGCGGCGGCCTCCTGGGCGGCTCGGTTACGGTTGTCCCGCCGCCAGGGTTCAGCGGCCAGCAGGCCAGCGTGGTGGCGTACAACAGCGACGGCCAGAGTTCGATGACCCTGGACAACTGGGCGCTCGCGGTGGGCACGACGCTGCCGTTCCCGCCGCCCACTTACTCGTATCCGGTGGCGGGCCAGCCCACAGTCGGCGTCGCTCCGCTTTCTCTGGCGGGCGGCGTTTCCGCCCGCGTGGACGTGACGGCAGCCAACATGAATCTGGCGGACGGCCAGGTGACAATCGGTTTCGGAACCAGCGACGTGTCGGTTCGCAAGATGTGGTTGCTCAGCCCGACTCATTTGGTGGCGAACGTGGTTGTGGCGCCCAATGCCAGTTTGACGAGTTCCGAGATCAGCCTGATTTCGGGATTCCAGGTGGCTTCCCAAGCGAATGCCTTCCAGGCGCTGCCCGCCAACCCGGCAACTCCCTCGCTGGGGAACGTAGCCAACGGGATCGCCAGTCAGGCCACGATCTACCCCGGCGGTTACGGCAGCCTTTTTGGCTCGAACCTGGCGCCATCGCCGGCCTCGCCGCAGTTGACTCTGAACGGCGAGCGCGCTCTGGTCGTTTACGCTATCGATAGCCAGATCAACTTTCTGGTCCCCTGGGACATGCCCGCCGGCCTGGCCAATCTGGTTCTGAACAACGGCGCGGGCGTGTCGCCCCCCTTGGCAGTGCGCATCGATCTGACGCCGCCAGTGATCATGAGTGTTTCGCGCGCGTCCGGGGGTCCGCTGGACAATTACCATCCGGCGGTATCGGGCGACTTGCTGAACGTGCTGGTTGGCGCTTTCGATTCCACGGCCGTCGGGGACCGGAGCCGGGTAAGCGTGACCGCGGGCGGCGTCGCGATGTCCATCCAACAGTTCCTGCCGCAGGACGGCGGCGCATGCCTGCTCCAGGTTCAGTTGACGAATCCTCCGTCCGGCTCCCAAGTCCCGCTGGAGGTTTGGGTGGACGGGTCGAACGGCGGGCCTGTCCCGATCCCGATCACCATCCCGCGGCCGTAGCCGGGCGGGAGATCCTCCGCGGGCGGCTGGTACCAAGACCGCGAGATTCGGTGCTATTGACCAGCCGCTCGTTCACGCTCAAACCCCCGTCGGAGCCGCGACCGTGAGGGAGCGGTTCCCACCCACGAGCGCAACATCACGCGGTCGAAGAGCTAGAAATGTACGCCGATCGTCGCGGTCACCGTCCGCGGCGTAACGTAGTGGGTGCCGCTGAAAGTCGAAAGGAAATTGTAGAGGGCTTCCTTGTTCGTCAGATTGACCACCGTCAATCGGGCGCTCCACTTGTACTTGTCGCCGTTAAAAATGTTGTCATGTCCCGCCGCGAGGTCGAAAAGGCTCCGCGGCGCGATGCGGGGCGGGTTGTGGTCGGCGCTCTCCGTGCCGGCCGCGGGGATCGTCATGAGTGTGGACCCGTACTGCGATGCCGGGCAGAGGCCGTTCGGACTGATCGGAGCGGTCTGGGTCGCATGCACGCTCCCGCAGAATAGTCCCGCCTCGAACTGCTGAGCCGGCGTCAGATTGGAAACGTCCACTATGCTGCCGGTCCCGTTCGGCCCGTTCGCGCAATCGCCTCCCGCGCACGGCACGGCGCCGGCCACCATGCCGCTATCGTAGCGCCAGTTGACGCCGAACCACGGCCCCTTCTTCCACGGCTGATACTGGACGTGAGTGGTCTGGTTGAAATTCTCGTCGTGGTCGATGCGGAACACCTCCGAGCCCCCCGGCGTGGCGCCGATTCCACTGACCTGCGGGGTGAAGAAGCGCGCCGTCACGTGGGAGAAGACCACAAATGCCGAAAAGCCGTGGAAGTTCGGAACGCTGACGCGCGCCGCATAGCCGGGAATCTTGGATTTGCTCCACTCGACGGGAAACGTGATCGGCGTGTTGCCCAGCACGCTGAAGTCGTAGGCCGCTTTGCTCGTATACTTCCAGATGTATTCGCCATCCACCACTACATACTTCCCAAAGGCTTGCTGGAGACCGGCGTGGAACTCATTGCGCGTGCCGGCGTTCAGCGGCGCCGTCAGGCAGGGATAGCCCTGGGTGATCGACATGATCGCGTTGATCACGGCATCGTTGCACCCGTTGCTCGCCAGAACCAGGTTCTCGTTGAACGGCGTTTCCAGAGTCCGGGCGTAAGAGACCCGCAGCACGGTGTTGGTTGGCTTGATATTGTAGGCGACCCCGAGGCGAGGCTGCACCTGACTGGTCTTAGTTATGCCATTGTAAGTCTCGCCGCGGAGACCCAGGTTGAAGGTCCAGTTCTTCCTGGCAATCGTGTCCTGGAAAAACAGGGCCATTTGCTTGATGTCGGCGTGGCCGTTGAAGGTGTACAGGCCGCTGGTCGATCTCGGGCACCCGTCGGAAGCCGGGAGCGGCCCGGTCCTGGTCAAGTCGTAGCAGCCAAGCAGCGGCACAAAGCCGGGATTCGGCTGTAGCGGCCCGGCGCATCCGCTCGGATTCGTCAGCGCCGGGTTCGTGTCGAAACTTCCGTCGGCGTTCAAACAGACGGCATTGAAGGCCGGATCGACGATCCCGAGACTGTCCTTTTCCGTGAGGAAGGTATGCCCATAGTGAATTCCCACTTTCAAGTTGTGAACGCCCTTAGCGTATGCCACGTCCGCGTGAGCCCCCACATTCGTCAACTTACGATCCTGACCAATGGTCTGAAGCTGAAGACCGGGCGTGAGGTCGGCGAAAGGATTCCCGCTCGGGTAATAGTTGTAACGATCCTGCCGTACGAACCCGCCGAACGTAAACACGGTGTTCGCATTGAGCAGACGCATCCAGGTTGGCGCGACGTTCAACGTATCGATCTTTGAACGTTGATCCTGGGAACCCGCTGGCGCGCCGTTGGGACCGAGGCCCCCGTTGTTCACCACCAGTCCCGACCATGCCGTGGCGTTTTGGGCGTCGAACGAATTGGGCGTCTGGAACCAGGACCGCGTAAAGCCGAGGTTCAGGCCGACGGTGTCCGCCTGGGAGACCTTAAAGTCGGTGCGGTCGAACAGGTTCTGCTGATTGCCATGATCGTGCGTCACCTTGAACTCCGGCCCATCCAGAAACCGGCCGGTGTTCAACCCGCTCGCGGAAATGAAGTTGCCCCAGGCCCCGCGTCCGTAAGCCAGGTTGAACCCTGCGTTCGACGTGCCGAAGCTGCCGTAGCCGGCTGTCACATCCCCGTGGGGCTGGGTGACGCCGAGGCCCGAGCGCGTGGTCACCACAATCACCACGCTGGTCTTGTCGCCATATTCGGCAGGCGGGGCGCCCTCGATCACCTCCATGGACTGCACCGATTCGACCGGAATCTGATTCGAGAAGACTTTGCTTTGCTGGTCGGTAATCGGCTGCCCGTCGACGGAAAATGAGTTTGACGCGTGATCGCCGAGTCCGTGAAAGAGACCGTTCGAGTCGGCGGCGATCCCCGGCGTGGCCAGCGTCACCAGGGAACTGAGCGATGAAGATTCGCTCTCGAGGGGAAGTTTATCGAAGAGCGCCCGGTCCACGTCCGTGTGAGTCGAGGAAGTGGTTTCGACCAGGTCCGCGGCTTCGGTCACTGTCACTTCGGTGGTCGCCTCGCCGATTTTCAGGTCGAACCTGACCTCCAGGGGCACCGGCGAGCGCACGTTCAGGTCCTGCTCGGCGCCCTGAAATCCAGGCGCCTTGGCACTGGCGTGATAGTTATTAAAGGGAAGGTTATCGAACTCGAAGTTTCCCTGGGCATCGGTCTTGGCGCTCCGGCTATACTGGGACACCGGATTCCCAATGGTCACATCGGCCTGCGCGACGGCGGCCCCCGATGGGTCGAGGACCGTTCCTTTTACAGTTCCGCCGGCGCCGAGCGACTGCGCCGGCATCCGGCCCACAAAGCCGGCGCACAGCAAACCCAAAGCGCCGAGTGCGAGAAACTCTCTCATAGCTTGAGTATCCGGAGGCTGGCGCGAGACTCGTAACCCATTCTCACTAGCGGCCAAGAAACTGACGCTAGTGGGCGGAAAGCGCCGATGAGCGGACGGTCCGCCCCTGGCCCGATCCGGCGGGCGATAATCGAAACGAGAGGCGGGAAACTCAAAGATGCCGTCCGCCCGCGGCGATTTATCGCCCGGTCGCCGATGGATCCGGCCCGCTGGTGAGTTTTTCGTGCGACACTTCCGGTTTTCGAGCTAACTCCATTGATGATGACTTCCCCGGCAATCCGGACGCTGATCGTCGATGATGAACCCATCGCCCGCCAGATTCTCCGGGACGAGCTCGGCTGTTTCAGCGACGTCGACGTCGTCGGGGAAGCGGAGAACGGCGCTGAGGCGGTGGCGAAAATCGGACAACTCAGGCCGGACCTTGTGCTCCTCGACCTTCAGATGCCGGGGCTGGGTGGTTTCGATGTGATCCACCGGTTGCCGGAAGACGCGCTGCCGATCATAATTATCGTCACGGCCTATGACCAGCACGCGATCCGCGCTTTCGAAGCGGGCGCCCTGGACTATCTGCTGAAGCCGGTCAGCCGGGAGCGGCTGGAGAAAGCTCTCGACCGCGCGCGGGTGCTCCGCGGCAGGCCGCGGGAAGTGGCCGAGTCCCTGGGGCGGCTGAGCGAGGCCGCCGAACCGCCCGGCGTGGCGAGGGCCCGCAAGGTGGTTGGCCGCGCCGGCGAGGAGTACTTCCTGCTGAATATCGGGGACGTCCTGGCGTTTCAGGCCGAGCGCGAGCTCGTCTGGATCGTCACCGCAAAGCAGCGGTATTTGGCCACGCAGGCGCTACGCCATATCGACAGCCGCCTGCGGGGGACACCCTTCCAGCGCGTCCACAGAAATGCGCTGGTCAACGTGAATCACGTCCGGAAGATGACGCCGCTGAGCAGCCAGCGGTGGCTGCTCACGCTGAGCAATGGCCAGGAATTCACCGTGAGCAAGCGGCAGGCTCACAATGTGCGGCAGATGCTGCAATGGTGAATCCGGCACCGGAGGGTGAAGAGGCAGGGCTTTGCAGTCGAACCCCGAATGACAAGAGAATGATCTGAGGGACATCCTCCAGCCGTTCAAAGCCATGTCCGAAATCGGCGCACCTCTATTGATCAACATCCTCGGGCACGCGGGCGGAACTCTGATCTTCGCCATTTTTCTGGTTCTCTTGTTCAGCGGACGCGGATGGTCCGGCGCGCGCGGGCGCTACCTGCCCGCCCTGGCGGCGATTCTGGCGCTGGTCTGGAACCTTGGCTCGCTGCTGGTGCTCTCATGGCCAGGCATGCCCGCCGGAGCTCGCGACCTCGCGATTGCAGTCAGCTTTTCGGTGTTGAGCCTCCTGCCCGCCGTGCTTCTGCACTTGTCGCTCAAAGACAGCCAACCCGTGCTGGTGGCGGTTGGCTATCTGCTGAGTGCGGTTGCCGTTGGGATGCACTTCCGGGAGGTTGCCGGCAATGGCGCCACGCTGCACCGGGATGCGCTCCTGCTGATCACGGTTGGATTCCTCGTACTGACGGCCGCCGCAGTGGCCAAGACCGCCTTTCGGAGCCGCGCCCGGCGCGGTTCGGGGGCCCGCATCGCGGCTTCCATGTGCCTGGCGCTGTTCGCCATGTCGTTTCTCCATTTTGGAGCGGGACACGCCGCTCAAGCATGGTCAACCGAGTTGTTCGTACACCACGCCGGCATCCCGCTCGCCCTGTTCGTGCTTCTGCAAGACTATCGTTTCATTCTGCTGGATGCGTTCGTGCGCTTTCTGGCTAACGCGCTATTGGCGGCCGTGCTGACCTGGTTCGTCATCGAGGCCGCCTTCCGCCTGCTGCTGATCGAGCGCGCCGCGCCCGCGCCGTTGCGCGAAGCTCTGTTGCTGATCGGCGTCTGCCTGTTTCTGGTGTTTTTCGCCTGGTTGCGCAACCGGGTGCAATCCTGGCTCACCCGTGCCGTTTTCCGGCAGGGCAGCGTGTCCGAGGCCGCGGATCGGGTGAAGGGTGGCCCGGCATTCGCGGGCGAGGAGCAGTACCTCGATTGGGCCGCCTCGGTCGTTGCCGCCGCCGTGAAGACCAAGGACTACGCTGTAATCGGTCGGAGCGAGCTGCCAGCCGCCGCGAGTCTCCATGCCCCGGTTCCCGCCACCATGATCCCCGCCATCGGTTCCTCGACGAACTGGAGTTGGGCGGAGGCCGTGGTCCCCATTCGGCTCGGGCGGGAAGACTCCAGGCTGATCGCCCTGGGCCGCCGTCAGGGCGGGCGGCGTTACCTGGGCGAAGATCTCGATGCGCTGGGCAGAGCGGCTGCGGAAATCGCGGCCAAGGTGGAGTCCTTGCGGCAGCAGGAAATGAACCGGCTGGTGAGCCAGGCCGAGTTACGCGCCCTGCAATCGCAGATCAACCCTCACTTTCTGTTCAACGCCTTAAACACGCTCTATGGCTCCATCCCTCGGGACGCACCCGCGGCGCGCCGCATGGTGATCAACCTCGCCGAAATCTTCCGTTATTTTCTGCAGACCGACAGAACCTTCGTTCCGCTGGCGGAGGAGATGCGGATTGTCCGCGCCTACCTGGAGGCGGAACAGGACCGGCTTGGCAGCCGCCTGGAGCTCGAGATTCGGGTAGATGAGGACATCGAGCAGGTTCCGATCCCGGTGCTCTCCATACAACCCCTCGTGGAAAATGCGATCAAGCACGGGATTGCGGCGCGGGCGGAGCCTGGACGCGTTCGGATCGAAGCCAGCCGCCGCGGAGACGAGTTGCGGATTACGGTCGAGAACAGCGGCAGCGGCAAGCCTGTCGGGAGTGTGGGGACCGGCGTGGGGCTGCAGAACGTCAGGCGGCGTCTGGAGATCTGCTATGGCTCGTCCTCGCGCCTGGAGCTTTCGCTCGGTCCGGACGCCGCCACGGTGGAGCTTCGGATTCCGCTGGCCAAGGGCGCCGCGGCGGGGTGAATCCGCGGGCGCTTAGCCCAACTTCCACACTACGATTGTAGAATTTGGCCCGAAAGAGGGATTCCTGATGTGTATCTCGTTTATGCTCAATCAAGGACCTCTAGAAATTAAGAAATAGTCACGAATTGTTAAGGCATATCCAAAGTCGGCTGGCCGCTTGTGGTGAACCTATGATTGCACATTTCCCTTGCCAAGGTGTCTACTTCGACGTATAATTAGGGACGAAGTGTTCCTGAAGGCTACGCGCAAAACCGTCCGCGGCAAAACCTACATCAACCATCTTCTGGTCGAGTCCATCAGCACCCCCAAGGGGCCCCGCCACCACACGATCTGTTCGCTCGGCGCCTTGCAACCCGCACCCCGCGAGCATTGGTTGGCTCTGGCCCACAAACTCGAGGCCGCTTTGAGCGGGCAGCAGTCGTTGCTGCCCGACACGTCAGTCGACTCGTTGTGCCAACGCGTGCAGGCCCAACCGCTCTCTGCCCAGCCGCAACGGGTGAGTGTCATCCCCGATCAGATCGAAATCGAAGAGGCCCGCGAAGTCGGCTCCGTGTATGTGGCACACCAGATGTGGCGGCGCCTCAAGCTGGATGCGATCTTAGGGAAGGCCGGTCTGAACCAGCGGGCGCGGCTGCTGACCGAGGTGATGGCCATCAATCGGCTGGTAGCTCCCGCCTCCGAGCACGCCATGCCGGAGTGGGTGCGCCGCACGGCGCTGGCCGACCTGCTGCATGCCGACTTCCGTCTGTTGAACGACGAGGCCCTCTATCGCAACCTCGACCGCCTCCACCCGCAACGCGCGCTCATCGAAGGAGAGTTGGCAGCGCGCGAGAAAGAGCTGTTTGCGCTGCCCGAGAGCATCTATCTCTACGATTTGACCTCGACGTATTTCGAGGGCCAGGCGCTCCGCAACCAGAAGGCCAAGCGGGGCTATTCACGCGACCAGCGGCCGGATTGCAAACAGGTGGTGATCGGGCTGGTGCTGGACGGCGACGGTTTTCCCAAAGCACACGAGGTCTTCGACGGGAACCGCAATGACAGCACCACGATCGAGGACATGCTGACTGCCTTAGAGAAGCGTGTCGGCAAGAAGGCCGGCGCCACCGTGACGGTGGACCGGGGAATGGCTTACGACAAGAACATCCAGCAGATCTGTAGCCGGGGTTATCACTACCTGGTGGCCGCCAGGCCGGAGGAACGCTGGCAACATGTGCAGGAGTTTGGCGAAGAATCCGGCTGGGAAGATATCGTCCGTCAGCCTTCGGCGACCAATCCGTGCCAGAAGAAGACGCAGGTTTCCCTTAAACAGTGCCTGGTCGGCGAGGAGGTGCACGTTCTGTGTCTGAGTGAACAACGCAAGGAGAAGGACCGGGCGATCCGGGAACTGCAAGAGAAGCGGCTGCTGGCGAATCTGGAGAGCATGTCGCGCGGGATCGCCAAGAGGAAGAAGAAACCGCGCAGTGAAGCCGATGTGAACCAAGCCATCGGGCGGTTGCGCGAACGCTATTCCCGGGTGGGCCGTTACTATCAGATCCGCTACGAGGCCGAGCGGCGCGCTCTGATCTGGGAGGCCGACGCCGCGTTGAAGCGGCGGGCTGAACGACTCGATGGAAGCTATGTGCTGAAGACCGACCGCCGCGACCTGACGAAAGAAGAGATCTGGCGCCACTACATTCTGCTGACGCGGGTCGAGTCAGCATTCCGGGCGATGAAGAGCCCGCTGATGGAGCGGCCAATCTTTCATCATCTGGCCCACCGGGTCGAAACCCACATCTTCCTCTGTGTGCTGGCCTATCATCTGCTGGCCACGGTAGAGAAGACCTTCCTGGATCAGGGTGTCCACACCTCCTGGGCCACGCTGCGGGAACAACTCGCCAGCCACCAGGTGGTCACGGTGGTGTTGCCGACCAGTGACGGCCAGGAGATCCGCATTCGAAAGGCAACGACAGCCGAACCCGCGCACAAGGCGATCTACCAAGTGCTGAGGATTCCGGAAATCATTATCGAGCCGGTAGGGAGCCGCATAGTCACTGAACGACCACGCAACTGATTGATTCCGCAGGGCCGCGCCCTCAATTATGTGGAAGTTGGG